>NZ_JAGPXW010000011.1:0-189203 GCF_018070365.1 Micromonospora sp. D93
GCCCCCGCCCCCGCGATCTTGCACTTTCTGTGGCGACAAAGGTTGATGAAAGGTGCGAGTCGACGACACATAATGCAAGATCGCCGGGCTGCGGGCTGCGGGCTGCGGGCTGCGGGCACCGGGGGCTGGGGGCCGCAGCGGCGTTCAGAGCCAGCCGGAGCGGCGGAACAGGCGGTACAGGAACAGGGCCGCCGCCGCCATCAGGGTGAGGGCCCCGGCGTAGCCGTAGCGCCAGGCCAGCTCGGGCATGTGGTCGAAGTTCATGCCGTAGATGCCGGCGATGCCGGTCTGGGTGGCCGCGATGGCCGCCCAGGCGGCGATCTTGCGCATGTCGTTGTTCTGCTCCACGGCGAGCTGCGCCAGTCGCGACTGGACGATCGAGGTGAGCAGGTCGTCGTACGCGGCGACCCGATCCACCGCCCGGCTCAGCCGGCCGTCGACGTCGACGAACCAGCGGTGCAGGGCACGCGGTGGGCCGCCGGGTTCGAGCAGCGTACGCATCGGCGCCTGCAACGGCAGGACCGCCCGCTTGAACTCCACCACCTCGCGTTTGAGCTGGTAGATGTGCTGGATGTCGGCCGAGCGGTCGCGGGCGAACACCGCCTCCTCGACCCGCTCCAGGTCCCGTTCCACGTGCCCGGCCACCTCCAGGTAGGAGTCGACCATGCGGGCGCAGACCGCGTACGCCACCGCCCACGGGCCGGCGGCCAGCAGCGCGGGGCGGCGCTCGATGTCGGCGCGGACGCTGCGCAGCGCCCCGGCGGCGCCGTGCCGCACGGTGATGGCGAAGCGGTCAGCGAGCAGCACCATGACGTCCCCGGTGTCGATCACCTCGGAGGTGTCGGTCAGCTCGTCGTGCTCCACGTACCCGGCGGTGCGCAGGACCAGCAGCGTGACCGGCCCGTGGCGCTGCACTGTGGGCCGGTGCCCGTCGGCGAGCGCCTGTTCGACGGTCAGCTCGTCGAGGCCGAAGGTCTGGCCGACCGCGGCGAGCACGGCCGGGCCCGGATCGTGCAGTCCCAGCCAGACGAAGGCGTCGCGGCCGTGCCGCGCCCGGGCGTACGCGTCGGCGTAGTGCGGTTGACCGGGTTCCCGGCGGCCGTTGACGTAGACGGCGCAGTCGACAACGGCGTCCGGGTTGGACCGGCGGAGGGTGGGGGAATCGCCCTCGACCCGTCCGAGCAGTCGACGGGCCAGGGCGCGTACGCCTCGACCGGTCCGGTCCCGTACCGGTCGCTGATCCACCGCGTGCCTCCCCGTCGCCGGCGCACCGCCCCGTCCAGGGGATGGTGCCACCGCATTCTGCCGAGCAGGGTCCGGCTCCCGACAGCGGGGCGGTGACTCGGTGGGTGCGGGCGGGTTCAGGTAGTGCGGTCCGGTTCAGGCGGTGCGGGTGGCGAAGACGACGACGTTGTCCACGTAGTTGCCGGTCGTGGCGTCGAACCGGCCGCCGCAGGTGATCAGGCGCAGCCCGGCGGCGTCCGCCGGGCCGTAGACCAGCGTGGTGGGGAAGTGCTCCTTGGGGTACGCCCGGACGTCGTCCACTGTGAACGTGGCGACCCGTGCGTCGGCGCGGGTGACCTGTACCTGCTGCCCGGCGCGGAGCCGACCGAGGTCGAAGAAGACCGCCGGGCCGGCCGGTGAGTCGACGTGTCCGACCAGGACGGCGTTGCCGGTCTCTCCGGGGCTGACCCCGTGCCGGTACCAACCGGCGAGGGTGGGCCGATCCAGTGGCGGCACCTCCAGCACCCCGGCGGCGTCCGCGCCGACGGGGACGATGTCGGCGCGGACGTCGATGGCGGGGATCTGCACCCGGACCGGCGCGGCGTGCGGCAGCGGCGCCAGGTCCGGTGCGGGGTGGGTGCGTGTCGGCGCGTCGGCCGACGGTCGTGGTGGCCGCGCCGGGTCGGCGGTGAGGCCGACGGTGATCAGCCCGAGCCCGGTCACGCCGAGCAGGGCGACCACGGCCGGTAGGGTCCGCCGCCACCACACGTGTGCACCTCCGTACGGGATCGTCGGGGTGCCCGCACCGGTGTCACCGGCGCGGGCACCCGTCTCAGGGATGGAGCGGTCGCCGATCAGGCGACAGTGGACACCGGACGACGCCGGCGGATCAGGACCACCGCGCCGGCGAGGGCGGTGCCGAGCAGTGTGCCGCCGGCGGCGAGAGCGCCGGTGTCACGGTTGTCGCCGCCGGAGCCGGCCGGCGCGCCGCCGATCGGGGTGACGGCGAACGTGGCGGTGCCGGCCGAGCTGCCGTCGCCGCAGGTCGCCGCCACCGTGTAGGTGCCCAGGGTGAATCCGGCGGTGAAGAGTTCGGCGCTCAGTCCGCCGCCGGCGGCGGCCGTGGTGGATCGCACGTTCTGGTCGCGGTTGGGGCCGGTGACCCGGAAGATGGCGTCACCCGACTTCGGGTTGCAGGTCGTCGCGGTTAGCACGACGGTCCCACCGACCGGGGTGGTGGCCGGTGACACAGTGGTGTCGGCCAGTGCGGCGCCTGGCAGCAGGAGCGTGCCGAGGCCCACGCCGAGCGCCGCCGAGCAGAGTGCTGTTGAGACCTTCATACGCGTCTTCCCTCACTTTTCGTCCGCTGACTGCGTGGGACGTCGTTCGGGTGGCCAACTCCGTGACTAGCACCGGTGTGCCCAACACTAGGTGGGTTGGGTCCTCGATCAGGTGAAAATGAGAAATCCTCGTTGCCGTCACGTGTCCACCCGAAGGCGGGGAGAGCTGCGGAAAGGCCCGGACGGCCCGACCGGCACCGGTGCTCCCATCGATGTCCATCCGGTCGGGCTGTCGTCGCTGGGTCGATGGCGAGGTATTGCCGGAGACGGCGGAAATGCACCCGCCTGGCCGACGCGATCCGCTGCGGGGCCCGGTCCGAAATTGGACCAGGGCGCGCTCGGGTCAGCGGGCCTGGGCCTGGGTCGGGTCGGGCATCGGCTCGCCGGTCTCCAGCAGGGTCTTGAGGCTGGCCAGCAGTTCCGGCCAGCCTCCGCTGCCGTCGAGTTGGCCGCTGATCGCCCGGTGCATCTCGCTGTCGGGGGAGAAGTCGTCGTGAATGACGGTCAGCCGGACGGTCGACCCGCTGTGCGGCTCGATCTCGAAGGTCACCGTCGACCGGCGCTCGCCGAGCCGGGCGGCCAACTCCTCCGCGGACCAGCCGAAGTGCTCGGCGTGCTCGGGTTGGAAGCCGTGCCAGCTGTAGGAGAGGCGACGGTACGGCTCGGCGACGAGCACCCGCTGGCCGAGGTCGCGCGGCTCGCCGTCCGGTGCGTCCTGCCACAGCACGGGTGACCCGACCTGCCAGTCCGAAACCAGCGCGACTCCACCCCAGTAGCGACGGGTGAACGCCGGTTCGGTGAGCGCGGACCACAGTCGCTGCGCGGTGGTGGTGACGTAGGTCGTGTAGACGAAGGTCGGGCTCTCCATGGGTTGTCGCTCCAATGCGGTGGTCAGGTCGGCGAGGGTGGCGGCGCGCTCGCGGTCGTAGCGGCTGAGCCACCGGTCGGCGATGGCATTGATCGGGGCGGCGTTGAGGTAGTGCAGCTTCTCCCGGCCGCGCCGCACGGTCGTGACGAGATCGGCCGCCTCCAGCACCGACAGGTGCTTGCTGACGCCCTGGCGGGTGGTGGCCAGCCCGTCGCACAGCTCCCGCAGGGTCTGGCCGTTGCGCTCGTTGAGGCGGTCCAGCAGTCGACGCCTGCTGGGGTCGGCCAGCGCCCGAAACGCGTCGTCCATCGACCCTCCCCGCAACAGGAAACCATTCGGTTGCTTCTCAACTTAGGCAACCAATGGGTTGCCTGTCAACCTGGCCGAGGCCAGCCTTCTGCCGGAGGGATAAACCACCGTCGCCGCGCCACTCTTCGTCGCGTCGCGTACCGATGACCCGCTCGTGGTCGCCGGGGCGTCCGCCGTGGCGATCGGCGTCTCCGCCGCCACCTGGCAGGTCTTCAACCGCGCCGCTGTCGCGCGCGCCTACGCCGACCCGCCCCCGGTCGAGTCGCCCGCCCCGGTGGCCTGAGCGCCGATCCGGCCCGTCCGGTGGTGGCGGGCGGCGGTGTGGCAGCGTGATGCGGGTGACCGACTCCGCGCCGCTCGACGTCGACCTCGCGCTGCTCGGTGGCGGCGGCGCGGCCTCGTTGCTGCTCGCCGCACTGGACCGGCACGGCGTCCGGGACCTGCGGATCGCCATCGTGGACCCGGTGCGCCGACGCGGCCAGGACCGCACCTGGGCGTTCTGGGGCCACCCCGACACCGACCTGGACCCGCTGCTCAGCGCGAGCTGGCGGCAGGTCGAGGTGGCGACGGCGGCGCGGCGCCGCGTCCTGGACCTCACCCCGCTGCGGTACGCCATGCTCCGCTCCGGCCCGGTCTACGACCGGGCTGCCGACGCCGAGCGTCGCCTCGACGCCACCCGCATCGTCGCGCCCGCCGAAACGGTGCGCGACGACGGCACCCGGGTGCTGGTGCGTACCGGCGACGGGAGCGCCGTACGGGCCGCCTGGGTGCTCGACTCCCGCCCCCGCCCGCCGGCGCGAGCGGGGCGAACCACCTGGTTGCAGCACTTCCGGGGGTGGTGGCTGGAGGCTGACCGGCCGGTGTTCGACCCGAGGCGGGCGGTGCTGATGGACTTCCGTACCCCGCAGCCGCCCCGGGGCGTCTCCTTCGGGTACGTGCTGCCGGTCAGCGACCGCTACGCCCTGGTCGAGTACACCGAGTTCTCGCCGGACCTGCTCACCGACGCCGGGTACGACTCGGCGCTGGCCGGCTACCGGGATCTGCTCGGGTTGGACCCGGCCGGGCTGCGGGTGCGCGAGGTGGAGAACGGGGTGATCCCGATGACCGACGCGCCGTTCCCGGCCCGTCCCTCGCCCCGCGTGGTCCGCCTCGGCACGGCCGGTGGCGCGACCCGCCCCTCCACCGGCTTCACCTTCTCCGCCATGTACCGCCAGGCCGACCAGGTGGCCCGCGCCCTCGCCGAGGGTCGCGCGCCGGTGCCCGCGCCGGCGTACCCGCCCCGGCACCGCTGGATGGACGCGGTGGCGCTGCGCGCCCTGGACCGGGGCGGGGTGGGCGGCCCCGAGTTCTTCGACCGGCTCTTCGACCGCAATCCGGCCGAGCGGGTGCTGCGCTTCCTCGACGGCGGCACCACCCCGGCCGAGGAGGTCGCGATCATGAATTCGACCCGGCTGTTGCCGATGATCGCCGCCACCGCCGGTGACGTCGTACACCGCGTCCGTGACCGGCTGCGCCCCACCCGGCCCGCGCCGGCGATCCCACCCGCGGTGGGTTCGACGCTGACGACTCGGCGCGCCGGCCCCCCGAGCGGGGAGGACGACGTCCGCGCCCGGTAGGTTGCCGGGCATGGTGGACGCGGCGGCCGGCAGGGGCGTGCAGATCTGGACCGACGGGGCGTGCAGTGGCAACCCCGGGCCGGGTGGTTGGGGAGCGCTGCTGCGCTACGGCGATCACGAGCGCGAGCTGTGCGGCGGTGAGGCCACGCCCACCACCAACAACCGGATGGAGCTGATGGCGGCCATCCAGGCGTTGGAGAGCCTGAACCGGCCGGTCACCGTGGAGCTGCACACCGACAGCACGTACGTGCGCAACGGCATCACCAGTTGGCTGGCGTCGTGGAAGCGCAACGGTTGGCGGACGGCCGCGAAGCAGCCGGTGAAGAACGCCGACCTGTGGCAGCGGCTGGAGGCGGCCTGCGAGCGGCACGAGGTCACCTGGCTGTGGGTCAAGGGGCACAACGGGCACCCGGAGAACGAGCGGGCCGACGGGCTGGCCAACAAGGGCATGACCGAGGCTCGGGGCGCGCTGACCAGCCGCTGAGCCGGGGTCAGCGGGTCGCGTCGGGGTGCCCCGGCATGGTCGACCCGCCGCCGCTGCTGCCGGACGAGCCACCGGCGACGCCCGAGTTGTCGGGCTCGGTCACGATGTCCGGCTGGACGTCGGTGTCCGCCGGTGCGGGGACCTCGGTGTCCGCCTCGACCTGTACCAGTGGCACCTCGCCGGCCTCGTCCTCGCTGTGCTGCGGGTCGCCCGGCTGCTCACCTTGGCGATTTCGGTAGCCCACGCCGTGCCCCCCGTCGATGCCGGTCCGCGTCGGCGCTGGCTACCCGGCGTCGTCCCGGCCGAAACCTCGCGGTCAGCGGCGGCGGCCCCGGCGGGCGGGTGCGGGGGAGCGGTCCGGCTGGCGGACCGGGGTGAGCGGCAGCGCCGTCCAGTGCGCCGGCCGGGTGAGCGTCTGCGGCAGCCCGGTGCGCACGTCACCCCGGGCGGCGTCCAGTTGGGTCTGGTGCAGGAAGAAAGTGTGGCGCAGGTCCGCGCCCCGCAGGTCGGCCCCGCGCAGGTCCGCGCCGGTGACGTCGGCCAGGCCGAGGTCCGTCCCACGCAGGTCGGCGCCGATGAGCAGCGCCCCGCGCAGGTTGGCCCGGCGGAGGTCGGCGCGGCGCAGGTCCACCCCGAGCAGGTGCGCGCCCCGACGGTCGGCGCCGCCGGGGGCGCGGGCCGCGTCGCTGGCCCGGGACAGCAGCGGGTTGACCCGGTCCCGGTGGCCGGCGACGTCCACCGCGCGAAGCTGCGCCGGGTCACCCTCGGTGAGCGTCAGCGTCTCGGCGCGGGCGCGTTCCAGTTCGGCGCGCAGGTCGGCCGGCGGGCGCAGCGCCACCGCCTCGGTGAGATACCAGAGCAGTTCGTGCAGCGGTCGCAGCACCGCGAACGCCTCAGCCATCGCCGGCAACGTCTCCGGGGCGTCCCGCCAGTCCCGTCCGCCGAAGGTCACCTGGGCGACCTGCTGCCCGGCGCCGAAGCAGTCGAACACCGTGCAGCCGGGAAACCCGCGTTGCCGCAGCTCGGTGTGGATGCCGCAACGGTGGTCGGGGCGCAGGTTCGGGCAGGGCGAGCCGGCCGGCTTGTCGATGGCGAAGTCGGTCGACGCGGCGAAGGCGGGCACCACGCAACACAGGCCGAAGCAGCGTCCGCAGTCGGCGCGCAGCTGCGCCGCCCCGGACGGCGGTGCGGTGCGGTGCGACACGCCGACGATCCTCCTGGCGATCAGGGTGGACCACCATTGTTTCCTGTGCCGAGCCGACCGGGCAGGTCGGGGGTCACCGTGCGTGCGTGTCGCCGGCCGTCGCGGGGCGGGGCGCCGGGGTACGGGTGTCGCCCGGCGGCGGCACCAGTCGGCGGACGTCCCGCTCGCCGTCGCCGGGCCCGTACTTCTGGTCGAAGTGCCGTTTCACGACGGCGGCCGGGGTGCGGTCCCCGTCGGCGGGCTCGGCCAGCGCGAACACGCCAGGGGCCGCCCCGGGCGCGCGGGGCGGCAGCACGGCGCGCACCGTCAGCGGCCCGGTTACCCGGAACCCCCGGCAGTCGACGTAGTGCTGCCCGTCCACCGTCACGTACGGCACGCGCACCTCGACCACGTCCGACTCGTCGTGGCGCAGCGTGACCGTGACCGACCAGTACCGCTGCAGGTCGAGAGTGGCCTGCTCGTGCTCCCACAGCTCCTCGAACCGGGCGTGCACGAAACCGCCCCACGGGCTGTCCATGTCCACCTCGAGCTGCGGCACGTTGAACGACAACTTCCCGATCGGGAAGAACGAGATCAGCGCCCGCCCGTCCCACTGGTAGAGCTGGATCGACGGGG
Source organism: Micromonospora sp. D93 (assembly GCF_018070365.1). NCBI lineage: Bacteria > Bacillati > Actinomycetota > Actinomycetes > Micromonosporales > Micromonosporaceae > Micromonospora > Micromonospora sp. D93. The sequence continues at coordinate 7,661 of NZ_JAGPXW010000011.1, forward strand.
ACGCGTCGTAGAGCCGAACCTGTAGGCGGTGGCGCAGCCGCGAGTCGAGCGCGTCGGCGAACGCGGCCAGGTGACGCAGGTTGGTGCGGATCTGCCGGGGCACGTCCACCCGTTGCCGTTCCAGCTCCTCGGAGCGTTGCTGGGCGGCGGTGCAGTCGGGGTCGAGGAGGAGCAACTGCACCTGGGCGCCGTTGGCGAGCGCCGCTCGCACCGCGCTCAGGGTCTCCTCGCGGTGCCGTTGCTCCAGCAGGATCGTCCAGGTGTCGAGGATGCGCACCCGGCGACCGGAGCGGTGCAGCCGTGTCACGAACGCCTGCTGGTCGAAGCTGAGGTGCTCCTGCACCCGCGCCTTGCGGGCCTCCTCGAACATCGGGTCGAAGATGACGTACGAGATGGCCGCGAGGACCACGCTGGCTCCGAGGTTGAGCAGCAGATCGCTGAGGAAGCCGGTGCTGCGCCAGGCGGCCAGCAGCATGACGACGGCGACCGCGAAGAGTGCCCCACCGACCACGAAGGCGCGTCGCTGCCGCTTGCCCCGACCAGCCCACCCGGGCATCCGGTCCCCTTCCGCCGTCGGTCGCTCGTAGGGTGACGGTAACGGAGTCGTGCGACCACGGAGGGGCGGCGGGGTGGACGAGAGCGAACGCGAGCGGGCGCTTCTCTCCGTCCTGACCACCGAGCACTACGCGTTGCAGACGTCCCGCGCCGGCACCATCGCCGAGGCCACCGGCCGCGCCACGATCTTCCTGTCCGTCCTGTCGGCGGCGCTGATCGGCCTCGGTTTCGTCGCCAGCAACGACAAGCTGGTCCGGCCGTACCTGGCCGCGGTGCTGCCGACCCTGGTCATCATCGGGGTGCTGACGTTTCTGCGGCTGGTGGAGACCACCGTGGAGAACTCGTTGGACCTGCGGCGGATCCAGCGCATCCGGGCCTACTACCAACATCAGCTCGCCGGCGAGCACGACTTCTTCGCCGACGCGGTGGTCGCCGACGACGCCATGAGCACGGCCTGGAACCTGGTCGGCACCCGACCGGGGCGATGGGAGTTCCTGCTGACCACTGCCGCACTCGTGGGCGCGGTCAACGCCGTGCTGAGCGGGCTCGGCATCGCCCTGGTGGCCACGACCGTCGGGGCCGGGGGCGTGGTGGCGGTAGTGGTCGGGGTGCTGGTCGCGGTCGTGGCGTTCGCGGTGCAGTTCGTGTACATCGTGCGGATGTCGGCCGGGCGGCGACGCTGACCGACAGGCGTACCGTCGGCGGGGTGCGGATCACCCGGTTCACCCACTCGTGCGTGCGGGTCGAGCACGACGGCGGGGTCCTGGTCGTCGACCCGGGAACGTGGAGCGAGCCGCGAGCCCTGGTCGGCGCGGACGCCGTCCTGGTCACCCACGAGCACACCGACCACGTGGACGTGTTGCGGCTCGCCGGTCTCGGCGTCCCCGTGTACGCCCCGGAGGGCGCCCGACTGCCGGATCTCGCCCCACTGCCGGTGACCCGGGTGCGCGCGGGGCAACGGTTCACCGCGGCCGGAATTCCGGTCAGCGCGCACGGCGGCCGGCACGCCGCGATCCACCAGGGGCAGCCCGACTGCCCGAACCTCGGCTACCTGATCGGCGACGAGCTCTACCACCCGGGTGACGCGCTGTACGTGCCGGACGAGCCGGTGCGCACAGTGCTCGTCCCGGCCCAGGGGTCCTGGCTGCGCCTCGACGAGGCGATCAGGTTCGCCGGCGCCGTGGGCGCGGCGGCGGCGTACCCGATCCACGACGCGCAGCTCAACGAACGCGGCCTGGCCAGCGTCGCCGGCTGGTTCGCCGAGACGATCCCCGGCTACCGTCACCTGGCGCCCGGCGACACCGCCTGACCACCTGCCGTCGGGGTACGGAAACGGGGCGCGGCGGCGGTGAGCACCGCGGCGGCCGTCGGGGCGGCCCATCCGTCGGTCAGCTCCGTGACGAGGTCGGCGACCAGCCGGGTCACGGCCGGTTCGCCGCCCGGGTGCAGCGCCTCGGCGACGATCAGCACCGACGAGGTGCCCGACCGCACGGCCGACCAGCCGCTCTGCCGGTTCGTCCACCGCCGGGCGTGTGCGCGACCGGCGGAATCGACGAAGGTCACCTCGCCCGGCTCGGGATGTTCGGTGTCACCCGCGAAACTCAGGTACGCCTCGTCGCCGTGTGCCGGCCGGACCACCAGGTCGCCGTCGACCCGGTCCAGGTCGAGCACCGCGACCGGGATGGCGTACGCGGCCGAGATGGCGTTGCAGAGATCGACGAGCGGGTGCACCCGGGGCAGCTCGCCGTCCAGGCGCAGCCGACGCAGCAGGGCCTCGGCGGCGCACCGGTACCTGGTGGGCCGCAGCCCCATCGCCGCGTACGCCCGGCGCCACGCCTGGATCTCGGGGAACCCGCTCTCGGCGCCGCCGGCCAACCGCCGCCGCGCGTCGGCGAGATGATCGGCCGTCCGTCCTGTCACGTCGGCGGTGGCGGTGATCCCGGCGACCTGCACCACGCCGGCGACCAGGTCGGGGTACGCGTCGCGAAGCTGCGGTGAGTGTTCGAAGTGCACTGTGGTCCTATCGTTCGGTGAGGGCGAGGGTCACGCCGAGCGCGACGAATGTGCCGGCGGCGGATCGGCGCAGCCAGTCGGTGACCCGGGGTCGGGTCAGCACCCGGTCGCGTACCCGGGCCGCGAAGACGCCGTAGCCGCTGAACACCACGAAGGTGAGCAGCATGAACACCGCGCCGCAGCCGAGCATCGCCCGGGTCGAGCCCGGTGCCGTGGTGTCCACGAACTGTGGCAGGAACGCTACGAAGAACATCGTCGGCTTCGGGTTGAGCAGGTTGACCAGCACCCCGGAGACGATCACCCGGATTGCCGAGCGGGGTGGGGCGTCGGTGGTCACCGCGAAGGCGTCGCGGTCCCGCGCCATGGACCAGGCCAGGTAGAGCAGGTAGCCGACGCCGAGGTAGCGGACGGTCTCGAACGCCGCGGCGCTGGTCTGCATCAGCGCGGCCAGCCCGGTCATCGCGGCCAGCAGGTGCGGCAACGTCCCCAGCGTGCACGCGAACGCGGCCAGCACTCCGGCCCGCGCACCCCGCGACAGGCCGGCGGAGAGCGTGAAGATCACCCCGGTGCCGGGGGTGACCACCACGATCAGCGTGGTGATCAGGAACGGGATGGTCACGATCGTCCTCCGGCGGAGTTGGCAGGTCTGGCTCCTGCTCACTCTGCTGCCACAATGGTCCGATGGGCAGAGCCAAAGCGACTGCGTCCGAGGGGTCCATATCGGCCGGGTCCGACTTCCTGCACCTGACCGTCACCGACGCGGCGCCGGGCGGGCGCGCCGACTGGCTGACCGACAGGCTGCGGCAGGCCATCGCCGAGGGCCGGGTGCCGGTCGGTGACCGGTTGCCCCCCACCCGGGTGCTCGCCGCCGACCTCGGCGTCTCCCGGGGCGTGGTCACCGAGGCGTACCAGCGCCTCACCGAGGAGGGGCACGTCTCCGGTCGGGGTCGGGCCGGCACTGTGGTCGTCGCCGCGCCGGCCACGCCCACATCCGCCCCGGCCGCCGCGCCGGCACCGGTCGCGATCTTCCCACCGACACCGGGCACCGACATCTTCGACGCGGTACGCGCGGCGCACGCGACCATCGACCTGACGCCCGGCGTACCCGATCTGGCCGCCTTTCCGCGCGCGGACTGGCTGCGCGCCGAACGGACCGTGCTGCGCCACCTCGCCGCGGCCGACCTCGGCTACGGCGACCCGGTTGGCACGCCCGCGCTGCGGCAGGCCGTCGCCGCCTGGTTGGCCCGCAACCGCGGCATCAGCGTCGACCCCGCCGAGGTGATCATCGTGGCCGGCGTCTCCCAGGCGCTGGGGCTGCTCGCCCAGGCACTCACCGCTGTCGGCGTCGACCGCATCGCGGTCGAGGACCCGGGCTCGCTCGGGGTACGGCAGCACCTGAACAACTGGCGGATGGACACCCCGCCGATCACCGTCGACGACGCCGGGCTGCGGGTCGACGAGTTGGCCGCCAGCGGTGCACCGGCCGTGATGCTCACCCCCGCGCACCAGTTCCCGACGGGCGTGGTGCTCGACGGTGACCGTCGCCGCCAACTCGTCGCCTGGGCCCGGGCCGGCGGTCTGATCATCGAGGACGACTACGACGCCGAGCACCGCTACGACCGTCCTCCGGTGCCGGCGCTGCGCGGTCTGCTGCCCGAGCAGGTCTGCTACGCCGGCAGCGTCTCCAAACTGCTCGCCCCCGCCCTGCGGGTCGGCTGGCTGCTCGTGCCGCCGCGACTGCGCGAGGCGGTGGTGGCCGCCAAGCGCAACGCCGACCTGGGCAACGCCGTGCTACCGCAACTGGTGCTGGCGGAGTTGATGACCTCCGGCGCCTTCGAGCGGCATCTGCGGCTGCTGCGCCGTCGACACATCCGCCGACGCGACACCATGATCGCCGCTCTGGCCCGCGCGTTGCCATCGGCGACGGTGCACGGCGCCGCCGCCGGTCTGCACCTGATGATCACGCTGGACGACGCCGTGGTCGACACCGAGCTGGCCGCGGCGACGCTGGCGCGCGGGGTGAAGGTGCAACCGCTGTCCTGGCACTGCCAGCGTCCCTACCGGCCGGGCCTCGTGCTCGGCTACGCGGCCCGGACGCCCACTGAGATCGAGGACGGAGTCGCCGCTGTCGCCGCCGGGCTCGCCTCCGGCTAGACCGTCCAACGTTTTCGCCGGCGTATCCTTCGCCAGTGGGACTGCGGTTCGAGACGCGCGGGTCCGACTCGCCATGGGTCGACACCGTGTGGACCTGCACGAGCGAGCAGGTCACCTCGATGACGTCAGTGGCAGGGGTGCGCTGGGGCCTGGTGTTCTGGGAGCAGGCTGGCCGGACGTACGCGAGCATCACCGGTCCCGAGACCCGCACCGGCACGGCGCCGGTGCCGGAGGGCGCGACCTTCACCGGCATCGAGTTCGCCGTGGGCACCTCGCTGCGGGCCGTGCCCACGCCGACGCTTGTCGACGGCGGCATCGAGCTTCCCGACAGCACGCGCCGGACGTTCCGGCTGGACGGCGCGCGCTGGGAGACGCCCGACCCCGACGACGCCGAGGCCCTGGTCGACAGCCTCGTCCGGGCCGGGACCGTGGTCCGTGACCCGCTCGTCGCCGAGCTGCTGAGAGGCCACCGTCCGGCCGTCTCGGCGCGTACCGTCGAACGCCGGTTCCGCGCCGCGACCGGGCTGACGCGCGGCGTGGTCCGGCAGATCGAGCGGGCCCGCGCGGCGGCGGAGCTGCTGGCTACCGGAGACCCGGCCGCCGACGTGGTCGCCAGGCTCGACTACTTCGACGAGCCGCACCTGGCCCGGGCACTGCGCTGCTACCTCGGACGCACCGTCCGGCAGCTACGCGAGGGCACCGGCGGCGCCATCGCCCTCGACCTGGGTCAGCGCCTGACGTCGTAGACCACCTTCAGGATCCCGTTCGAATAGCTCTCCGACTCCCGCAGCGTCAGCATGTGCTTGTCGCGGTCGGCCCGACCGAACAGGCTCTTACCGGCGCCGAGCAGCACGGGGAAGACGAGCAGGTTGTACTGGTCGATCAGCCCCTCATCGGACAGCCGTCGGGCCAGCTCCGCGCTGCCGTGGATGAAGATCGCTCCGCCCTCGCTCTGCTTGAGCGCGGCGATGTCCCCGGTCGAGCGCAGAATCGTGGTCGGGCCCCACCCGTCGACGAGCGCGTCGTCGGGCAGCGTGCTCGACACCACGTACTTGGGCAGCTCCTTGTAGTCGGCGTGGTCCTCCGAACCAGGCCAGACCGGTGCGAACGCCTCGTAGCTGCGACGGCCGAACATCAACGCCGTCGTGTCAGCGAGTTCCTCGCCCTTCAGCGACCAGGCCTCTGGGACGAACTCGAGGTCCTTGAACACCCAACCGCCGCTGCGGTGCTCCTCGCCAGGCCCGCCGCCGGGCGAGTCCACGACGCCGTCGAGCGACATGAAACCGGTGTAGACCAGGTCACGCATTGTGGTGTCTCCTCATGCTCGGAGCGGGCTGCCGGGTCCACGCTAGATCGCTGTCGCGCCGCTGTCTTGGACGGAAACGACATCGGGTCCCGACGCGCTGCCGGGCGTGGTGGTGCGCCCGGTCGGCAAGTGTGGTCAACCCGCTTTGCTCTGCTGCAGCGAAGGAAACACCCGTTGTCCGGATATCGGACGCGGATGTTGCCTCGGTTGAAGCAGAGCAAAGGTGGCGATCTGGAGTAGCCGCGCTTTCCCCGATCCAGACGTGGGCGTGGGGGACACCTCGACGCGGTTGGACGTGGCGGTTACGCTCATATCTGGTGTGGTCTATGTCACGGTAGCTTCGGCGCACGCCGACGCCCCCGTTGGCGCTGCCGAGGAGAGCGCCCATGCCCACACCGCTGAAAGCCGCCACCACCCTCGCGGCCTTGTTCCTGCTGATCCTGACCGCGGCGGCACCCGCCCAGGCCGCCAACCCGCCCACCAAGCCCCCGGTCTCCGGGTCGCTGGGCACCTACAACGTCTCCGGCGTCTACGTCGCCGGGGTCTCCTCCGGTGGCTACATGGCCACCCAACTGCACGTCGCCTACTCGTCCCGGATCCGGGGAGCGGCCGTCTTCGCCGCCGGACCGTACTACTGCTCCCAGAACACAGTCGCCCAGGCGCTCTACGGCTGCGGCGACAACCGGTACCCGACAAACGTGTCAGCGCTGCAGACGTACACCCGGACCTGGGCGTCGTACGGCTGGGTCGACCCGGTCGGCAACCTGTCCGGCGACCCGGTGTACGTGTTCCACGGCGGCAACGACACCACCGTCAAGAAGTCCGTCACCGACGACCTGGTCCGGTACTACCAGCACTTCGGGGCCAGCGTGCAGTACGACAGCGGCTCCGCCGCCGGTCACTCCTGGGTCACGCCGTACGGCACGCTCGGATGCGCGGCGACCGCGTCGCCGTACCTCAACGACTGCGGCACCGACCCGCAGAACGCGCTCCTGCGCAAGCTGCTCGGCGGGGTGACCGCACCGAACACCGGGACGCTCGGCGGCTCGCTCATCAGGTTTAGCCAGAACACCTTCGCAGTCAACGGCTGGGCCAACGGGCTGAGCATGGACGCCAACGGCTTCGCCTACGTCCCATCGGCCTGCGCGGCCGGCCAATCGTGCCGCCTGCTGGTCGCCCTGCACGGCTGCGTGCAGTCCTCCGGCGCGGTGGGCACTGCGTTCGCCGACCGGGCCAACCTCAACCAGTACGCCGACACCAACAACCTGATCGTCCTGTACCCCCAGGCGAGCACCTCCCTCAGCAACCCGAACGGCTGCTGGGACTGGTGGGGCTACCTGGGCGCGACCAACTTCCCGATCAAGGGCGGCACGCAGGTCGAGACCATCATGAACATGGTCCGCCGGCTGGACGGCTGAGTGCCCCGGGCTGGCCGGACGGATGGCCGGTCAGCCCAGGAACAACTGGACGAGGACCAGCACGGCGAGCAGCGCCGGCCCCCGTGACCCCTGCCGCATCAGGTCGACCGGGATCATGCCGAACGGTGTGTTGACAGTCGCGCCGCCGTAGTCGATAGGCGGGCGGGTGCCGGCCCGGAACGCGGCGGCCACCACCCCCAGCGCCAGTGTCGGCGCCAGCCAGGCCGGCCCCGGGTCGACGGTCGGCAGGGTCAGCAACCACCACACGCCCGCGCCGACAGCCGGCACCACCACGTGGATCCCGCGCAGCAGGTTGTCGCTGCCGCCGAGCGCCCGGCGCAGCCCGGGTGAGCGGCTGACCGACCGCAGACCGCCGGTCAGCCGGTTGGCGGCGAGGTACGCGAACACCACCTGCGCGGCCCCGGCCAACCCGGGCAGGGCGAGCGCGGCAGCGTACTGCACCCCGATCAGCGCCGCCCAGATCAGCACGGCGCTCGGGTGGCGGCGCAGCCGGCGTACGTCGGCCTGGAGCAGCGCCCACCAGCCGGGGCCGGGCCGGAACCGGCGGCTGCGAACCCGGCCGATCCGGCGCCAGCGGCGGCTCTCCACCAGACCGGCGAGCAGGCTCGGATCCAGCAGGATCGTGGCCGTGGCGGCGGCGTTGGCGAACTGCGCGCCGGTGGTCAGGGTGGCCCGGTCGACCCGGGGCAGCGCGAGTACCGCGAGGATCATGCCCACGCCCGCGAGGGGCACCGCGGCGGCGAACAACGCGACGGTCGGCGTCGTCGCCGGCCGGGACAGCCCGTCGCCGAGGCGACCGACGAGCACCACCAGGGCGGTGATCACGGCCGCCGCCACCATCGGCACCGCCCCGACCACTGTCGGCCAGCGTCGCCCCGACCGGCTGCCCTGGGCGACGACGCTGAGCGCCAGCGCGGCCGCGCCCCACCCCGCGCCCGCCGCCGCCGCCCAGCCCAGGACGGACAGGTCGGTGACCCCACCGAGCGCCGCCACGGCCACTCCGAGCGCCGCGGTGCCGGCCGCCGCGCCCAGCGTCAACAGGACGAAACGCGGCGCCAACCAGGCCCGCCGGTCGATGGGCGCGCTGGTCGCCCAGCTCTGCGTCGCCGGGGTGACCAGCAGCGGGCCCAGCGCGCGCAGACCGCGCCAGGCGAGCCCCGCGCCGGCCAGCAGCGCGGCCACAGCCAGCCACCACCGCACGCCCGGCTCGGCCTGCCCCACGGTGGGGGAGTCCAGCAGGTCGCGGCTGGCGCTGATCGCGAACCAGCCGTACATGCCCACGAACAGGACCATGACGTACGCGTCGCCGAGCACGTCGCCGAGCGAATGGTCGTGGTGCCGGCTGCGGGCCTTGCGCAGGTGCGTCCGCACCTGTCGGGCGGTCGGCACCCCGGCCGGCGTGTCGGCGATCGTGGCCGGCGCGGCGGTCACTTGCCGATCTCGATGCGCTCGTCGACCACCGCGTCGATCAGCTCCGGGTCGTGCGAGGCCAGCAGCACGGCCGTACCCGCCGCCCGTTCCCGGAGCAGTCGGTCGGCGAGCCACTGTCGCCCGCGGACGTCCAGCCGCTGCTCGGGCTCGTCCAGGATCAGCACCCGGCGTGGCCGGACGAAACAGGACGCCAGCGCCAGTCGGCGGCGCTGCCCGCTGGACAGCGTCACCGGCAGCTGGTCGCGGGCCGGCTCCAGACCCAGCTCGGCGAGGACCTCCTCGACCGGCTCGGCGTCACCCCCGTGGGCGTACGCGACCAGCTCCAGGTGCTCGACCACGGACAGGTCGGGGAAGAAGTCGATGTCGTCCAGGGCGGCCGCCACCAGCGCCCGCACCTGAGGATCGGTCTCGTCGGCCCGGCGACCCTGCACCAGCACCTCACCCGAGTCCGGCCGATCGGCGCCGACGACACAGCGCAGCAGGGTGGTCTTGCCGCTGCCGTTGGGCCCCAGCACCACAGCGATCCGGCCCGCCGCGAGCGAGAAGCTCACATCGTCGAGCACGACCAGGTTGCCGAAGTTGCGGCTGAGTCCCCGTACCGAGAGCGCGTCCACGATCACAGAGTCTCTCAGAGCCGTGCCACCGACCAACCCGAGCGACCTACGTCACGCGGTCGCTGGCATCGTCTTCGAGTCGGGCGTCGGCGGCGGCCAACCCCTGGGCGTCGGCGACCTCCTCGGCCACCGCCGCCGCGTCCGCCCAGTGCCGCCGCGCCTCGGCCCGGTCGCCCAGCGCGGCACAGGCGTCACCCAGGTAGAGCAGGGTGCGGGCCAGCCCGGCGGTCGGCCGCGTCTCCTCGCGCAGCCGGCGGCTCTCGGCCAGCAGCTCGTACGACGTCCGCGCCTGCCCCGGGGTGCTGCTCAGCAGTGTCGCCCCGGCGTTGAGCAGTGCCGTCGCCCGGCTGGTCGGATCGTTTACCGACTCGTACTCGCGGAGCGCGGCGCGCCACGCCTGGGCGGCGTCCAGGTGCTCGCCGAGCGCCGCGTGCACCAGCACCAGGTTGGTCAGCGCCGCAGCGTACCCGCGCGCGTCGCCCACCGACCGGAACGTGTTGGCCGCCCGCACCAGGTGGTGGTGCGCGGTGTCCGGTTCTCCCCGGGCCAGCTGGGCCGCGCCCAGGCCCAGCTCGGTGAGGGCGTGGCCGGCGCGGTCGGCGCCGGAGCGGTGCCGGCGGGACATCTCCAGGTGCTCGACCGCGTCGTCGAGCTGCCCCAGGTCGAGCAGGGCCAGGCCGAGGTTCATCCGCGCCTGGGCGTTGCCCCGCCGGCCCCGCTCGTTGACCGCGAGGGTGAGAGCGGCGGCCGCCCCCTGGGGGTCGTGCCGGCGTCGGCGCAGCACCCCCAGCTCGTTGTGCGCCCACCCGGCGATCTCCGGGCGGTCGTCGGCGGTCGGGGTGGCCAGCACGGTGCGGCAGACCTGCTCCCACTCGTCGAGCCGCTCGGCGTACGCCAGCCACCCGCACAGCGCCACGGCCAGCCGGAACCACCACCGGCGGACCCGGCGGGGCAGGGTCTCCTTCGCGCCGGCCGGCACCCGCACCACCGCCAGCAGCAGCTCCTGGTGCAGGTCGAACCAGCCGTACGGGTCGTCGTCCAGCGGCAGGGACCACTCCCGGTCCGGTGGGGAGCCGAGCACCGCCAGGTTGGCCGCGTGCCGTTCGGCTCGACGGGCCAGGTGCCGGGTCAGTCGGGCCTGCGCGGCGACCCGGGCCCGGGCCGGATCCGCGTCCCGCAGGTGCAGCCGGGCGCTGCCGGCCAGCAGGGGGCGGATCTCGTACCGGTCGCCGGGCGCGCCGACCACGAACGCCGCGGCGGCCAACCCGTCGAGCAGTGCGGTCACCAGCTCGGGGTGCCGCCCGGCCAGCGCGGCGATGGTGGGCCGGTCCACCGGGGCGGGGACCAGCGACATCAGCCGGTACAGCCGTCGGGCCTGGCGGGGTAGCGCCCGGTACGCGATGTCGCGTTCGGTGACCAGGCGGGCCGCCGGTGAGACGGCGAGCCGCTGGTGCGGTGGCGTCTGCACCGCGCGGCGCAGCGCGTCCAACACGTCGGAGTGCCGCCAGCCGTGTTGGGCCGTGCGGTAACCGAGGGCGCGGACGGTGCGCGGCTGCCGCCCGCACAGGTCGACGACGTCGCGTACCGCCGGGTCGGTGCGCGGGTCGGCGCGACGGACCCGGGCGGCGGGCGCGGCCCCGCCCGCCGTCGCGAACAGCTCCACCGCCTCGGACGTGCCCGGTTCGGCGATCCAGTGCGCGACCACACCCTCCAGACCGACAAGCGCCGGACCGCCGGCGAGGAGCAGACGGCAGGTACGCGCGGTGGGCGGCAACAGTGGCCGGACCTGGTCGGGACGGTCGACGTTGTCCAGCACCAGCAGGATCTTGCGACCGTCGAGCTGGCCGCGCAGCGCGTCGGCGGCGGCGGCGAGCGCGTCCGGCCGGCCGGAGGTCGGCGGGGCGGTGCCCAGGATCCGGGCCAACGCGGTGAGCACCTGCCGGGCCGAGCGGGGTCGGCCCCGCCGCCGCAGGTCCAGATAATATTGCCCGTCGGGGAAGTCCTCCCGGCACTGGTTCGCGGCCTGCACCGCGCACGCGGAGGTGCCCACCGCGCGTCGGCCCAGCACCGCCACCGCGTGCTCGCGCGCCAGCAGACCGACCACCGCGTCGACGTGTTCGCCGCGACCGGTGAACTCGGCCGTGTAGGGCAGGGTGGGGGCCCCGGTGGCCGGTGTGGTGAGCACATCCGTCGGTTCGGGGCCGACCTCGCGGCCGGCGCGGCGGCGGCGCACCTCGTACACCACGTAACCCACGACGCCGCTGGCGGCCAGGACGATGGTCACCGGCCCGAGCACGCTCGCCGCCAGCTCGGAGAGGAGATTGCCGGCCAGGTTGCTGGCCACGTTGGCGAGGATGCTGCCGACCACGCCGCCGATCGCGATCAGCGCCGGCCAGCGCGAGCCACCGCGCGCGCCACCCGGCCCGGTCACCGGACGCCCCCGGAGACCAGCCCGGCGACCAGGTGCCGCCGGGAGAGCACCACGAGCACCACCGGCAGCACCGAGGCGAGCACCGAGCTGGCGGCCAGCGCGCCACTGTTGCTCACGAAGCTGCGGGTCTGCTCGGCCAGGAACGGCCCGAGCGGCGACGCCCCCGGCCCACCGAACAGCCGACCCACCACCAGGTCGTTCCAGACCTGGACGAACTCCAGCACGGAGACCGCCACCACCGCCGACCGGTTGTGCCGGGCCAACCGGCGCAGGGTGTGCCACCACCGGCGCCCACCCAGCCGGGCATCGCGGACCTGCTCGACCGGCAGGTCGGCGAACGCGTTGCGCAGCACCAGCACCGCGAACGGCACGCCCAGCGCGATGTGCACCAGGGCCAGGCCCTGAGCCGTGCCGGAGGAGAGCACCAGGCCCAGCACCTCGTTGACCGGCCCGGCGATGACCTGGATCGGCACGACGCTGGCCGCCAGCAGCAGCAGCCCGGTGGCCTGCGCGGCCGGCCCGGTCAACCAGGCCAACGGGTACGCGGCCAGCAGCGCGACCACCAGCACCGCGGCGGTCACCGCGGTGGCCAGCAGCAGGGTGAAGCCCAGCGTGCGCCACAGCTCCGTGCCGGTGACCAGGTTGCGGTACGACTCGCCGTTCGGCGCGGCGGACCACCAACCGCGCGCGGCGGCGTCCACCCTGCCGTGCGCCGACGTGGCGACCAGCACCGCCAGCGGCACCAGCCAGGCGATCGCGGCACCCGCCGCGAGCAGCCGGAACACCCGCCGGGGCGGGGCGACCGGGGCGGGCTCCGGTGCCGCCTCGACGCGCGGCGGGGGCCATGCCTGCCGGACGAAGAGCGCGGCCACCATGATCCCGCCGATGACCGCCACCAGCCACACCACGCCGAGCGCGGCGCCGTCGCCGGTGGTGGTGCCCCCGGACGTCTGCCAGATCCGCAACGCCAGCACCGACGCCTCGTCGCGGACCGAACCGGGGGTCATCACCAGGATGAGGTCGAACGTGCGGCTGGTGCCGACCGCCACCAACGCGAAGACCACAGCTGTCGTCCGCAGCAGCAGTGGCCGCCACTGCGCGTCCCACAGCACATGGCGGCGCTTACCGCCGTAGGCGCGGACCGCGTCGGCGAGGCTCGGCGGCACCGCGTCCAGTGCGGACCGGAAGACCAGCACCGCCAACCCGACCCAGGCCCAGACGAACGCCGACATCAACGCGACGGTGACCATCCCCGGCCCGAGCAACTGCGGCGCGTCCTCGACCGAACGGCCGGTCAGTCGGGTCGCGATCAGGGTGGCCAGGCCCCGGCTCGGGTCCGGGTCGTACATCAGCCGGAAGGTGACCCCGGTGACGACAAGTGGCAACGCCACCGGCACCAGGAGGATCAACCGGACCAGCCCGCCCTCCTGGGAGCGGCGGGACGCGGCGGCGAGCAGATAACCCAGCGCCGTCACCACCGCCGGCACCAGCAGGGCCCAGAGGACCGTCCGGCCGACCACCGCGCCGGTGCCCGGGGCGGCGAGCGCGGTCCGGAAGTGCGCCGCGCCGACCCAGCGACCGTCGGTGGTGACGCTGGCGTGCATGGTCCGCAGCACCGGCCACAGCACCAGCCCGCCGAGCAGCACCGCGGCCGGCAGCAGCAGGGCCGACGTCGCGCCCGCCGCCGGATACGCCCGGCCCCGCCGGGCTGGACCGACGTCGTCGAGGACCGCCAGCTCACCGAGGACCCGCACCTGGCTCATCGGCCGCCCCCCGCGCTGCGGGCCGCCGCGGCGAGCAGGCCGGTGGCCCGACGGATCGCCTCGCTGGCCCGGACCCCGTCGGTGACGTCGGCGAAGAAGCCCTGCATGATCCGCCAGATGCCGACCCCGTCCGAGCCGGTGAACGCGCCGGGCAACTGGTCGGAGAGGTCGAAACGCAGGGTGCCGGGAGTCCGCATCTCCTCGGCGAGCCCCTGGCCGACGCGGTCCCGGTAGCTGGCGATCGCGACGTTGGTGTTGGGCGAGAGGTAGCCGCCGGCGCGCAGCCACGGCTGGAACGAGTCTGCCCTGGTGAGCCACTCGACCAGCTCGACCCCGCCCCGGGCGTCGGCGAACGCCACGGCCGCGTCCCCGCCGACGATCAGGGGGCCGCCGCCCGGCTCGGCGCCCGGGAACCGGAACGTGACAGGCGCCTCCGGGCCGCGCTGGAACGGGTCGGCGACGTCGGCGGTGAAGTCGGCCCCGACGAGCATCACCGCCCGCTTCGTGTGCACCACCTGGATCACCGACTCCTCGTACTGGGTGAGCAGGGCACGACGGCCGCCGCCGACGAACGCCCCGTTTATGCTCCAGAGCCCGGCAAGCCGGTCCAGCGTGTCGCGCACCGGTCTGCCCTGCCAGTCGGCGTCCGCTCGGGCGAGGGCGCTGTAGCTCTCGGGTGCCACGTCGGCCAGGACGTTCTCGAACCAGTCGGTCAGCACCCAGCCGTCCGCGGCGCCGATGGCCAGGGGTGCCGGCCCGCCGGCGCGCCGGGCGAGCCCGCCGAGCTCCTGGGTACGCCGGACCAGCGCGTCCCAGTTGGCCGGCTGCACGGGCAGCACCGAGGGCAGGTGCCAGACCAGCGACTTGTGCGCCGCCTTGACCCAGACGCCGTAGCGCTGGCCGCTCTCGGCCGTCAGCAGCTCGCCCAGCCCGGCGGGTACGGCGTACTCGGTGGAACCGCGCACCGGGCTCAGCCACCCGCGCTGGGCGTACTCGGTGACCAGGCCGGGGCGCGGCAGGATCGCCACGTCCGGGCTGGTGCCGGCCAGGTGTCGGGCGCGCAGGAACGCGTCGATGTCGTTGCCGGCGCTGACCACCTGCACGGGAGCGGGGTAGCCGGCGACGACCTCGCGGAACCGGTCCAGTTCGCTGGTGCTCCAGACCACCGCGACTTGCACCGACCGCGCCCCGCCGGAGCAGCCGGCGGCCAGGGCGGTGGCGCCCGCGGCGGCGGCGCGCAGCAGCGTACGACGGCTCGTTCGGGCGGCCGGCCTCATCGGGGCGCCTCACTCGGCTCGGTGATCAGCTCGTGCCGCACCGGGATCTCGGCCAGGGTGGCCGGGTCGGCGGTGCAGACCAGCACCGCCACGCCGGGGGCGTCCGGTGGTGAGAGTCGAGGCATCAGGTCACCGAGGCGGCTGTCGCCCGCCGAGCCGGCCGGCAGGTCGACCACCAGCACCTCGGGCAGGCAGGCCGCCGCTCGGGCGAGCGCCACCCGGAACCGCTGGGCGGCGGAGATCTGGTGCGGCAGCAGGGCGAGCGAGAGCGCCAACTCGAGCCGGTCGACCACGGTGGCCGTCCAGTCGTTGGCCACCTCGTGCACCCGTTCGCGTTTGCGCTGGCCGTACTCGATGTTGCGCCGCACGGTGAGCTGCGGCAGCAGCGCGCCGCCGGCGGGCACGTAGCCGATCTGCCGGCGGGGCGGCGGCAGGCCGGTGACGTCCCGGTCGCCGACGAGGACGCGCCCGGTCACCGGCGGGGCGAGCCCGGCCAGCACCCGGGCGACCGCCGTGCCGAAGCGGGGCGGCGCCACCAGGGCGGCGAGCGTGCCGGCGGGAACGTCGAGGGTCACCGGCCCGGTGCCGGGGACGGCGACCAGTGCGCGTAGCCGTAACGTGGCCCTCACCTCCGGTAACCATTGATGACCGTCCCAGGGTGGCACACCGTGCCGACAATCGACGTCCCCCACGCTTCCACTGTGGAGAGGGCGCGGCTGTTCAGGCGGGGGAGTAGAGCGCGGCGAGCCCTGCCGCCGTGGCCGCCAACCGTTCGCGCAACGCCACCGGGGTCAGCACCTCGACGTCGGCGCCGAGGCGCAGCAGGTCGCCGTGGGCGTGGGTGAGCGACTCGATCGGCAGCACCGCGGTCACCCAACCCCGCGCGTCCGGTGGTCCGGCGCTGGTGTCCATCGCTGTCACCACCGGATCGCTGCCGATCTCGCGCAGCCGCTCCCGCCCGCCGGGGGAGAGCCGGACGTGGGCCTCGTCGCGGTGCAGCCGGGCCCGGAACTGCACCACGTGCGCCCGCCACCAGGCCGGCAGGTCGAAGTCGGCGGGCCGGTCGAACTCCTGGGCGAGGGGGGTCAACGCGAGGATCTGGTTGACCCGGTAGGTCGCCGGCGCGCCCCGGCCGGGCTGGTCGGCCACCACATACCAACGGCCGCCCTTGAGCACCAGGCCGTACGGCTCCAGGACCCGGGTCACCTCGCCGTTCCAGCCGCGGTAGCGCACCTCGACGCGGTGCTGTCGCCAGACCGCCTCGGCCGTGCGGGCCAGCTCGGGGGAGGCGTCGCCGTCGGCATACCACCCGGGAGTGTCCAGGTGGAAGCGTTGTCGCAGTTGGGTCGCCCGGTCGCGCAGCGGCGCGGGGAGCGCGGCGTGCAGCTTGAGTTGCAGCGCGGCCACCACGTCGCCGTAGCCCAGTTCGTCGGCGGGGCCCGGCAGCCCGGCGAGGAACAGCCGGTCGGCCTCCTCGGCGGTCAGCCCGGTCAGTCGGGTTCGCCAGCCGTCGACCAGTTGGTAGCCGCCGGCGTGCCCGGCCTCGCCGTAGAGCGGGATGCCGGCGGCGTGCAGTGACTCGACGTCCCGGTAGATGGTGCGGGGGGAGACGGCCAACCGTTCGGCGAGCTGTGTGGCGGTCAACCGCCCGTGCGACTGGAGCAGCATCAGGAGGGAGAGAAGTCGACTGGCTCGCACTTCACTGACACTAGTTGTCAGGGGACCCGTCCTACCGTCCGGACATGGCATTTCGCGACAAGGAACTACGAACGCCCGGGTCGGTGCTGGTGGACGGCCGGCGCCTCAAGCGTTACCACATCGACCAGCCGGAGCGACCCATCGAACCCGAGGTGGAGAAGGCCGCGTACGACCAGCTGCCGCTCCTGTTGGTCGACATCGTCGACGACGGAACCCCGGCCGCCGGGTGGGTGGTGCTGCACCGGGGCGCGGACACCGGCGCCTACCTGCTGGCGTACACCTGGGTGTGGGACAACGCGGTGGAGGTCCGTGTCGCCGCGGCCGGGCAGCCGGCGCTGGACTGCCCGGACGACGACCCGACCCACTTCGTCGAGGTACGTCGACCCGCCGTCGGCTGCGTCTGGGAGCTGGCGGTGCTGGAGCACGAGCGGGCCGCCTGGGTGCGGCACATGCTTGCGCCGGAGGCTCCCGACCTGGCTGGATATCTGAACGACTCGCGAGCGGAAGGGCCGGTGGGCCACTGATGGGCGACTTCGACTTCTTCAAGGGCACCTGGAACGTCGTCAACCGGCGGCTGCGCAAGCGGCTGGTCGGCTCCGACGAGTGGGAGGAGTTCCCGGGGGTGTCGGTGGCGCACGGCTTCTTCACCGGCGGCGGTCACTTCGACGAGATCACGTTCCCGACCAAGGGCTCCGCCGGCGCCACGATCCGGGTCTTCGACCCGGCCCGGCAGGAGTGGTCGATCTACTGGACGAGCAGCGACACCGGTGTGCTGGGACTGCCGCCGATGGTGGGTCGCTTCGTCGACGGGGTCGGCCACTTCTACGCCGACGACCAGCACGAGGGGCGCCCGGTCCGGTGTCGGTTCATCTGGTCCGACATCAGCGCCACCACCGCACGCTGGGAGCAGGCGTTCTCGGTCGACGGCGAGCAGACCTGGGAGACCAACTGGATCATGGAGTTCACCCGGGCGTCCTAGGGTTGTCGTGACAACTTCCGGCCCAACGGGCGTGGTGTTAGGGTCCGACCACCGCCCCGGATGAAGGAACGCGATGGCCTCCGACCACGTCGACGTGCTGATCGTCGGCGCGGGCCTCTCCGGCATCGGCGCCGCCTGCCACCTTCGTCGTGACTGTCCCGACAAGACGTACACGGTGCTGGAGGCACGCGACGCCATCGGCGGCACCTGGGACCTGTTCCGCTACCCGGGCATCCGCTCCGACTCGGACATGTTCACCCTCGGCTACGCGTTCAAGCCGTGGACCGCACCGAAGGCCATCGCCGACGGCACGACCATCCGGGAGTACGTGCGGGAGGCCGCCCGGGAGTACGACGTGCCCCGACACATCCGCTTCCGCCACCGGGTGCTGCGGGCCGAGTGGGACAGCGCCACCGCCCGCTGGACGGTGCACGCCCAGCGCACCGACACCGCCGAAAGTGTGGTGCTGACCTGCTCGTTCCTCTTCGCGTGCGCCGGCTACTACCGCTACGACGAGGGTTACACCCCGACCCTGCCCGGTGTCGACGCGTACGCCGGGCGGCTGGTGCACCCGCAGCACTGGCCCGACGACCTCGACCACAGTGGCAAGCGGGTGGTGGTGATCGGCAGCGGGGCCACCGCGGTCACAGTGGTGCCGGCGCTGGCGCGGCGGGCCGCGCACGTGACAATGCTCCAGCGCTCACCGTCGTACATCGTGGCGATGCCCGCCCGCGACCGGCTGGCCGACGCGTTGCGGCGCCGGCTGCCGGCGCAGGCCGCGTATCCGGTGGTGCGCTGGAAGAACGTGTTGCTGTCCACCGTCAACTTCCAGCTCAGCCGGCGTGCGCCCGGCCTGGTGAGGCGGGTGCTGCGCCGGGCCGCGCGGGGCCGGCTCCCGGTGGGGTACGACGTCGACAGGCACTTCTCGCCCCGCTACGACCCGTGGGACCAGCGCCTCTGCGTGGCACCCGACGGTGACCTGTTCACGGCCGTGCGCGACGGCACCGCGTCGGTGGTCACCGACACCATCGACACCTTCACCGCGCACGGTGTCCGGCTGACCTCCGGCGCGGAGGTGCCCGCCGACATCGTGGTCACCGCCACCGGGCTCAACCTGCTCGCCCTCGGTGGCCTGACGCTGCGCGTGGACGGCGCCGACGTCGACCTGCCGAACACCGTCGCCTACAAGGGCATGATGCTCTCCGGTGTGCCGAACTTCGCGCTGACCGTCGGCTACACCAACGCCTCGTGGACGCTCAAGGCCGACCTGGTCGCCGGCTACGTCTGTCGACTGCTGCGGCACCTGGACCGCACCGGCCAGCAGGTCGTCACCCCGCTCCCGCCGCCCGACTCCGAGCGGGTGCCGCTTATCGACCTGCGCTCCGGCTACGTGCTGCGCGCCGTCGACACGCTGCCCAAGCAGGGTGCGACAGCGCCGTGGCGGCTGCACCAGAACTACGCCCGCGACGTGCTGCTGATGCGGCACGGCCGGCTCACCGACGAGGGTGTGCGGTTCTCGCGCGCCGGCGAGGTGACCTCGCCCGACCGCACCCCGCGTCCCGTCGGGTCCGAGCGTCGGTAACCGCCAGCAGAGGAGCAGGATCGTGCAGAGGTTCGACTTCACCGGCGCGACCGCCGTGGTCACCGGGGCGGCCAGTGGCATCGGCGCGGCGCTGGCCCACGCGTTGGCCCGCCGAGGCAGCGATCTGGTCCTGCTGGACCGCGACGCCGAGCGGCTGGACGCGGTCACCGGCGCGATCCGTGCCGAGCACCCGGATCGTCAGCTCGCCACGTACCTCGTGGACCTCGCCGACCAGACAGCCACCGCCCAGGTGGCCGCGGAGATCGGCCAGCGGCACCCCCGGGTACGCCTACTGATCAACAACGCCGGCGTGGGTCTCGGCGGTCGGTTCGACCAGGTGACGTTCGACGAGTTCAGCTGGGTGATCGACGTCAACTTCCGGGCCGTGGCGCAGCTGACCCACGCGTTGCTGCCCGCCCTCCGGGCCGAGCCGGGCGCGCACCTGGTCAACGTCTCCAGTCTGTTCGGGCTGATCGCGCCGGCCGGGCAGACCGCGTACGCGGCGAGCAAGTTCGCCGTCCGCGGCTTCACCGAGGCGCTGCGCCACGAGCTGGTCGACGACGGGATCGGGGTGACCTCGGTGCACCCCGGGGGCATCCGCACCCGGATCACCGAGAACGCCCGGATCGGCAGTGGCGTCTCCCACGACGAGCACGCGGCCGGTCGGGCGCAGTTCGAGAAGCTGCTGACCATCGCGCCGGAACGGGCCGCCGAGGTGATCCTGCGCGGCGTCGAGCGGCGTCGGGGCCGGGTGCTGATCGGCTGGTCGGCGAAGCTGCCCGACCTGCTGGCCCGGGTGATGCCGGCCTCGTGCAACCGGCTCCTGGTCACCGGCCTGAACCGGGGCGTGGTCCGCCCGGCTCTGCCAGGCCCCGGTGTTCCCGCGCAACGCCCCGCCGCCGACGCCGCCGATGCGGCCCGTGAGGTGGCGTGAGGGCAGCTCAGGCCGGGCCGCTCAGGCCGGGCCGCTCAGGCCGGGCCGCTCAGCGTCGCGCTCGGTCCCAGGTCGCGGCGGCGTAGCAGCACTGTCAACGCCACGAGGACGACCAGCAGCGCCGCCACGGCGTACACCGGGGCCGGACCGAGCGGCGCGAGCAGCGCCAGCAGCGCGACGGCCGGGAACGCGACGATCACCGCGCCGTGCTGCTGCCGACGTACGTGCAGCACCCAGACCGTGAGCAGGAAGACGGCGACCGGAACGGCCACCGCGTACCCGGCGATCCTCTCCGAGATGTGCGCGAGGTGCCGCTCGTGGTCCACCGACACGTTCAGACCCGCGCCGACCGCGGCGACCGCGGCGAAGATCAGGTAGTGGCCATATCCCCAGACCAGCGTGTACGGCATCCGGTCGGGCGCGTCGATGGGCCGGTCGAAGTAGAGCCACCACAGGGCGAACACGATCACGGTGGCCGCCGCCGCCAGCGACCAGAGGTGCCGGTCGCCGGCGTCCACTCCGGTCTGGATGGCCACTGACGTGGCCAGCACCACGTCACCGAGCACGATCAGGGTGAACAGCCCGTACCGCTCGGTGATGTGTCGCGGATGCCAGGGCGTCATGCCCGGCCGCTCGGCCACCGCCGGCACCAGCAGATCGGCCAGGACCAGCAGCAGCAACGCCGCGGTCCCCCAATCCTGCGGCAGGGCCAACCGGAGCAGCCAGCCGAGCTGGACGACGGTGACGCCGATCGCGTACCGCCGGGCCGCCCGACGGTGCGCCGGATCGCCGGCGGCGGCCCGGCACCACTGCACGACGAGCGCGATCCGCATCACCACGTAGCCGTACGTGATGACGCTGAAATCGCCGTCGGTGAACGCCCGTGGCACCCCGGCGGCAATGATCAACGCCCCGGCGATCTGCACCAGGGTGGTGATCCGGTAGAGGTCGTCGTCGGTGTCGTAGGCCGAGGCGAACCAGGTGAAGTTCATCCACGACCACCAGATCGCGAAGAACACCATCAGGTACCTGCTCAGCGCGTGACCGAGGTGACCCTCGGAGACGTCGTGGTGCAGGTTGCCGGCGGCCTGCGCCACGGCCACCACGAAGCACAGGTCGAAGAAGAGTTCCAGCGGCGTGGCCGCGCGGTGCGGCTCGTCGCGACGACGTGGCCGCATCGGCCGGTAGAACGGCCGCACCGACCGAGGCTGGGTCACCGCAGATCCTCCGGCGCCCGCCGGTCAGCCGCGCCGACGGCCGTGCGTGAGCCCCTCCAGCACCAGGGTCAGGCCCGCCCCCACCAGCCAGACATCCTTCGCGAGCCCCGCGCCCTGCTGGGTCGGGCGGATGCTGCCGGGTTCGCGCATCCCCGGCGTCTTCAGGTACAGCTGCGCCAGGCCCGCGCCGAACGCGGTCAGGCCGAGCCCGACCAGGGGCGCCGGGACGAACGGTGCGATCAGCGCGGCCCCCAGGGCGATCTCCGAGTACGCCAGCAGCTTGGCGAAGCGCGCCGGCTCCAACTGGCCGAGCTGGGGCATGGCGGCGACCGCCATCCCGTGCAAGCCCTCCGCGGCGGTGCCCTCCAGGGTGCGCTTGCCCAGACCCGAGTTGAGGAAGTACGCGCCGATGCTGACCCGCAGCGGCAGGTGCGCGAATTTCATTGTCACTCCCGTTGGCCGTGGTCGAATGCGGCCCGCGTACCCCGGACCGCCCGCGATAACCGCCGGGCCGGCTGGGCTGGCCGTGGTGGTCGCGGTAGGTTCGCCGGGGGGTCCACCGCCGGGCCCGTGGCACACCCGCCCACCCCGGCGCCCGGCCCTGCCGCAGACCACCAGCAGGAGGCGAAGTGAGCCAGGAAGTCCGGGGAGTCATCTCCCGCAGCAAGGGCGCGCCGGTCGAGGTCACCACCATCGTGGTGCCCGATCCGGGGCCCGGTGAGGCGATCGTCCGGATTCAGTCGTGCGGTGTCTGCCACACCGACCTGCACTACCGCGAGGGTGGCATCAACGACGAGTACCCGTTCCTGCTCGGTCACGAGGCGGCCGGCATCGTGGAGCAGGTCGGCGAGGGCGTCACTGATGTCGCCCCGGGCGATTTCGTGGTGCTCAACTGGCGGGCGGTCTGCGGAGTCTGCCGCGCCTGCCGCCGGGGTCGGCCCTGGTACTGCTTCAACACCCACAACGCCACCCAGCGGATGACCCTCACCGACGGCACCGAACTCGCCCCGGCGCTGGGCATCGGGGCGTTCGCCGAGAAGACCCTGGTGCACGCCGGGCAGTGCACGAAGGTGGACCCGGCGGCCCGTCCCGCCGCCGTGGGTCTGCTCGGGTGTGGGGTGATGGCCGGGCTGGGCGCGGCGATGAACACCGGCAACGTCACCCGGGGCGACTCGGTCGCGGTGATCGGCTGCGGCGGCGTCGGGGACGCGGCGGTCGCCGGCGCGGCTCTCGCCGGCGCCACCACGATCGTCGCCGTGGACACCGACAGCCGCAAGCTCGAGTGGGCCCGCAAGTTCGGCGCCACGCACACCGTGAACGCGTCCGAGACCGACCCGGTCGAGGCGATCCGTGCCGCCACCGGTGGCTTCGGCGCGGACGTGGTGATCGACGCGGTGGGCCGACCGGAGACGTGGAAGCAGGCGTTCTACGCCCGCGACCTGGCCGGCACCGTGGTGCTGGTCGGCGTACCGACCCCGCAGATGCAGATCGAGCTGCCGCTGCTCGACGTCTTCGGGCGCGGGGGCGCCCTCAAGTCCAGTTGGTACGGCGACTGCCTGCCCAGCCGGGACTTCCCGATGCTCACCGAGCTGTACCTGCAGGGCCGGCTCGACCTCGACGCGTTCGTCACCGAGGAGATCGCGCTCGACCAGGTCGAGAACGCCTTCGAGCGGATGCACCACGGCGACGTGCTCCGCTCGGTGGTGGTGTTCCCGTGACCGCCCGCGTCGACCGCGCGGTCACCTCGGGCACGTTCTCCCTGGACGGGCAGACGTTCGACGTGGACAACAACGTCTGGGTGATCGGTGACGACCACGAGTGCGTCATCCTGGACGCGCCGCACGACGTGGCGGCGATCCTCGCCCTGGTGGGCGACCGGCAGGTCCGGGCGATCCTGGCCACCCACGCCCACGACGACCACGTCCGGGTGGCGCCCGAGCTGGCCGAGGCCACCGGCGCGCCGGTGCTGCTGCACGCCGAGGACCGGGTCCTCTGGGACATGGTCCACCCGCACCTGCCCCCGCACGGCGAGCTGCACGACGGGCAGAGCATCGAGGTGGGCGGCACCACGCTCTGGGTGCTGCACACCCCCGGGCACAGCCCCGGCGCGTGCAGCTTCCACGCGCCGGAGCTGGGCGCGGTGTTCACCGGCGACACGCTCTTCGCCGGTGGCCCGGGCGCGACGGGCCGCTCGTACAGCGACTTCGACACCATCGTCGGGTCGATCCGCACCCGCCTGCTGACCCTCCCGGCGGAGACGGTCGTGCACACCGGCCACGGCGACGACACGACGATCGGTGCGGAGGCGCCGCACCTGCAGGAGTGGCTGGCCCGCGGCCACTGAGCCCGCGGGCGTCTTCAGTTCGGGACCGTCCCAGGATCGGCTTCGCTCCCTCCTGGACGGTCCGACCGACCCCCCCCCGCCGCGACGCTAGGATCCGCTCATGGCCGCCGACTCGCCCGTCCCCGTCGTCCGTCAGCTGCGCCTCGTGGTGGAGGCCGCCGACCACGAGGCCGCCGTCGCGTTCTTCCGTGACGCGCTGGGCCTGCCGGAGGAGGCGGCGTTCAGCGGGGAGGGGGATGCGCGAGTGGTGATCCTGGACGCCGGCCGCGCCACCCTGGAGATCGCCAACCCCGCGCAGAAACGCCTGATCGACGAGGTCGAGGTGGGTCGGCAGGTCGCACCGCGCATCCGGGTCGCCTTCGAGGTGGACGACGCGGAGGCGACGACGGCCCGACTGGTGGCCGCCGGGGCGAGCGAGATCGCGCCGCCGACGCGTACGCCGTGGCAGTCGCTCAACTCCCGCCTCGACGCCCCCGCCGACCTGCACATCACCATCTTCCAGGAACTCGTCACTCCGGACGAGGGTGTCGGGACGCGGGATGAGCAGCCCGAAGGTGACGGCGACAACTGAGCCAGGCGGCGGGTGGACCGGTGCCCGACCTGACCCTCCGTGCTGGCCTAAACGCCCACTCACGGTAGCGACAAACTGCTAGCCACCTGCCTCCCCATCACCCTTCCGTGGCCCTTTGCTCTGCTTACCTATACGCACCACGTCCCGTGAGCTGCGAATGGACCCTTTCCGCCAGCCACGGAGGTTTCCCACCGTGGTCACGGAAAGTGGCCGGTGCGTATAAGTAAGCAGAGCAAAGGCTGGCGTTCGGACATTGCCCCCGGGCTCCGAAAACACCCACCGTCACCGCTGTCTGACCTGATGTCGAACGAGCCCTCACGTCCGACTCTGCGCCGTGACCGGGACCGCACCGGCCGACGCGCGGGGCATTTCCGGAATGCCCGACAGGTGAACCCGGTTGTGTCCCCCGTACCGCCGGAGCCCAAACCCTTTCCGCGGTCATCTCCCGAGGAGCGTTCACCCCGGAGCGTTCCGCACGATCGAAAGGGCAACCATCGTGAAGCTCGACTTCACTCGATGGCTCCCCGCCATCGCTAAGGACTCGTACCGCAAGACCGCGCTGAGCGTGGCGGGTGTGGCCGCCCTCGGCGGTTTGGCGCTCGCGCCGACCGCAGCCGCCGCCCCGGTCACCGCCGGACCGCACCAGGGCGCCGTCGCCGCCATCGACCTCGCCACCGGCAAGGCCGCGACCTCGGCACACCAGGATGAGCAGCCAGTCGAGTCGGGCCTGACCACCGGCTCCGCCACCGGTAAGCCGCCGGCGGGCAAGCCGAGCCGTTCCCAGCTGATCCCGCACGGCATCGAGGGCGCGCAGTCGCGCGTACCCCTCGACGACGCGCAGCTTGCCAACGCCCGGGCCATCGTCGACGCCGCCAAGAAGACAGGCGTCGGTGACCGGGGCGCGGTGATCGGCGTCGCCACCTCGCTACAGGAGTCGAAGCTGTACAACCTCGGCCACCTCGGCGCGTACAACGACCACGACTCGCAGGGCCTGTTCCAGCAGCGTCCGTCGTCCGGTTGGGGCACGCCCGACCAGATCACCGACCCGGAGTACGCCGCCACGGCGTTCTTCACCGCACTCAAGAACGTCGGCGGCTGGCAGGACCTGCCGCTGACCGCCGCCGCGCAGACCGTACAGGTCTCCGCCTTCCCGTACGCGTACGCGCAGTGGGAGGAGCAGGCGGCGGACGTCGTCCAGCAGATCTGGTGACACAGGCACACGAAACCGGCCGGCTCCCTTCGACGGGAGCCGGCCGGTTTTTCGTGTTCCGCGTTCCTCAGCAGGCCGGGTAGAGGCGGCGGGTGCCGACCCCGGCCGCGTACGCGTCCCGGTCACTGAACCGGCAGCCGTAGTCGGGTCGGGCCACCACCGCCGGATCGGTCACGGTGTCGCCGGCCGGGCGCTTCCCGGCGCGTACCCAGGACACCAGGTCGTCCCAGGCGGCGCCGGCCTCCGCCGGGGTGAACTCGCAGTGCTGCGTGGCGCGGATCGCCCGCTGCACCACCAGCTTGGTGCGACCGTTCCGCGCGACGTCGGTGGCGTACGCCTGCTCCATGCTGAACGGTACGAACAGGTCGCCGAGACCGTGCAGGCTGAGCACCGGCGCCGTTGGGCGGCCGGCGATCCGCGGCACCTCGGTCAGCGTCGGCAGGAGCCGCTGCCACACGTTCTCCGGGGCGACACGCTGCACCGTCGCGTTGACGTTGACCGGGCTGTTCGGGGTGTAGCGGGTGAGCAGGTTGGTGGAGAGCTGGCCGGGCCGCTGCGCGGGGGAGTCCCCACCACTGGTCACCATGATCGAGAAGAGGAAGTCCTTCCAGACCGCGAACGCGGCGTCCGTCCCCGGACGGGGCCCGCCGGAACGGTTCACCGTGATCGCCCGCAGCTGCTTGCCCCGGTCCGTGGTGGTGTCCTGCCCGGTGGGGGTCAGCCCGGCCAGGCCGAGCGCCACCTGGATGCGGGGCACCGCGTTGGTCAGATAGTCAGCCGGCGTGGGATAGGCCGGCACCCCGGCGAGCGCCTGCGCGACAAGGTTGTAGTCCAGGTAGAAGTCGAGCAGCGTCTGATCGCCGAGCACCCCGCACATCGGCAACGCGCCGTCGTAGAAGCCGGGGTACTGCTCCAGCGAACGGCCGATGACGTACCCACCCATCGACACGCCGGCGACGTAGGTGTGCTGCGGCCGACGGACCGTGCGCCCGAAGTGGTCAGCGAGATCCTTCGTCCCCAGCACCCCGGAGCGGATGTCGAAGCCGTTACGGTCGTACGAGGACGATGCCCACGCGTACCCCTGCCCCAGCAGACGCTCGCGCAGCCCGAACGCCGGCGGTTCCGGCGAGAGCACCGTGCCCTGGCCGCGGTAGCCGTGCGCCCACAACACCAGGTCGCCGTTCCACCGGGCGGGGACCTCGATGATGTACCCGGCGTGGCGGTGCACGCCCTGGCGTACCGTCGTCGGCTTGCCGCCCACGACCAGCGGGGCCACCGGCGGATTCTCGATGGTGTAGCCGGGCAGCGGCTCGCCGCCCCGCGCGTCGCGACCGGTGGCGCCGGCCGGCGCGGCACCGGCCAGCCCGACCGCGAGGGTCAGCGTCGCCGTGGCGGCCAGCAGCCGGCGAAGGCTACGAACGGGTGTGGACAGCATCGACGCTCCCGATCGGACGGTTGTCGCCCGGGGGCGACCAGCGGGACGGTTGCCTACCGGCCGGTAGCGTCCTGAACCTAGAACCGCCGTCGACAGGTGTCAATGGGTACGCTGATCGGTCGGTCAACACGACGGTCATGCCGTACCCGGTCGTTCGGGTCGGCGGGCCGATCGGGTTGACTGGTCGTCGTGAACGAGTCGATCTGGGAGGCGGCCCGCGCGTCGCGCAGCTGGCTGGACGCGGCGAACGGCACCGGGCAGACCGAACTGACCTGTCGCATCCTCAAGCTGACGGAGGAAGCGGGGGAGGCGTCGGCCGCCTGGATCGGTGTGCTCGGGCAGAATCCACGCAAGGGTGTCACCCACACCCGCGAGGACGTCGCGGCGGAGTTGGCCGACGTCGCCTTCACCGCGCTGGTGGCCATCGAAAGCCTGGGGCTGGACGCGCAAACCGCCCTGGACACCTGCGCCGCAAAGGTGCGCACCCGCCTGACAAGCCAGGAACGCCCCTAGCCTCCGGTCGCCGCCGTCCGACTGTCCGCCAGTCGCCATGCCGGCCGCTGGGTGAACTTTGCCGGGATTGGTCGAGTCTCGGCGTTGCGCGTGGAATTCTGTCCGTGTTTGGGTGCTTTTGCATAGTGATCGGTCGCACCCGTGGGCCGGAATCATGGCCGGGCCGGGGTCGTTGAATACCCTGACGATCGCAGCACCACCGACCCGCCAGGTGGCCCCCCGGAATGACCCCGGCCCCCCGGTCGTTACACATGGATCCGGCGCCACGAGCCCCCGCTCGCAGGTCGCCGACCCGAAGACTTTCCCCTTGTTTGTGCAGCGCCGGACGAGGTGCTCACACCCTGCCGCCGTCCCCTTTGGCGGTCGGGGTGTCCTACCCCCGAAGGAGCTACCCCCATGAACACGATCATGCGTAAGAGCATGCTGTCCGTTGCTGGTCTCGCGTTCGCCGGTGGTGTCTTCGCCGGCCCGATCGCGCACGTAACCAACCCGGTCGACAGCAAGCCGGTCGCGGTTGCGGTCCAGGCCGACAAGCCCGACACGAGCAAGCTGATCCCGCACGGCACCCAGGGCGACCAGTCCCGGATCACCCTGAACGACGAGCAGACCGCGAACGTCAAGGCCATCATCGCCGCCACGAAGAAGGCGGGCCTGCCTGAGCGGGCCGCGGTCATCTCGATCGCGACGAGCCTGCAGGAGTCGAAGCTGGAGAACCTGGGTCACCTCGGCGACATGAACGACCACGACTCGCTGGGCCTGTTCCAGCAGCGCCCGTCCAGCGGTTGGGGTACGCCGGAGCAGATCACCGACCCTGAGTACTCCACGACCGCGTTCCTGAAGGGTCTGAAGCAGGTCGACGGTTGGCAGGACATGCCGCTGACCGACGCTGCGCAGACGGTGCAGGTCTCGGCTTACCCGGACGCGTACGCCCAGTGGGAGCAGCAGGCCGCCGACCTGGTCGGCCAGTACTGGAACAGCTGACCCGCGTCACCGCACCACAGCAGGACACCGACCGCTGGCCGGCACCCGCAAGCCCGGGGTGCCGGCCAGCGGCCTTTCTGCTCTCGCCGGGCGGACGACGTCGTTTGGTCGACCGTTATCCGTAGATCTTGGACACTTTCCGTTCCGCGCTAACGGAAAGTGTCCAAGATTCACGTTGGCGAACGTGGCGAACGTGGCGGCGTGACGTGATCGGCGGCGGGTGATCCGATCGGCTGGCGGGTACGTACCCCTGGACGGGGACCGGCGGAGGGATAGAGGCATGGCCGCAGTGGGGTACGGCGCGGATCGCGGACCGGAATCAGAGCCGGAACCCTCCGGCGAGGCCACACCACGGCGGTGGTCCAGCGGTGCTCGCCTGCTGGTGGCTGCCGCCGCCGTCGTGCTGCTCCTGGGTGCGGCAGCGGTGGGCGTGATCATTGTCGATCCCGACCGTCTCGGCATGACCTACTCCGGCCAACCCGACGGCACCCGCCCCGACGGCACCCGCCCCGACGGCACCCGCCCCGACGGCACCCGCCCCGACGGCACCCGCCCCGGTGACGGCGGCCGTCCGGGAGGCATCGCTGACCCGGACGCCGGTGGGGACCGCCGCGGCGGTGCGGGTGCCGCGGACGAGCAACTGTTGACAGCTCCGCTGGCAGGTCGGCAGAACGGCACATTCGTGCTCGCGGATGGGCTGTCCTCGTTCGAGCTGCGGGTGGCCGAGTTGGGCGACGACCTGTACCGGATCAGTACCCCGGCCGGCTCGGGTGTGGCCGGCCGAGCGGCGGTGCAGGGGGAGACCGTGCGGCTTGACCTCGTGGAGTCCGGGACGCGCGGGCCGCGGGCCGTGCGGGTGTTGCTCAACGAGCGGGTCGCCTGGCGTCTCCACCTCGTTGGCGGGGTGAGCAGTCAGGTGTTGGACCTGACCCGGGCCCGGCTGCTGGGGGTGGAACTGGCCGGCGGCTCCAGCCGCACCGAGATTCTCCTGCCACCGATCACCGCCGCCGGCTCCGGCAACCCCGCCGGTTCCCACTCGGACCAGCCCGCCAGCATGCTGACCGTACGACTCACCGGTGGGACCAGCCAGCTCGACGTCCGGGTTCCCGGGGAGACTCCGGTCCGGGTTCGGGTGGAAGCCGGGGCCGGCTCGGTGGTGGTACGCGAGGACCGCTGGGATGGGGTGGCCGCGGGCTCGGTGCTGGGTACGCCGGGTTGGGACCGGTCGGCGGCACGCCTGTACCTGGACCTGGTCGCCGGCGCCAACAGCGTGGTCGTGTCCTCCAGCAACCGGTGAACCCACGCCGGGTCAGCCCCGACCCGGTCAGCCCCACGCCGGGTCAGCCCCACACCGAACCCTGCCCGCCCTGGTTCGAAGCGCCGCGGTCGTGGGTGGGCGTGCGCGTACAGTCGGGCGGTGGAGCGTACTGAATCGATGCTGGCGCAGACCCGACCGCCTGGCGTGGCCGACGTCGATCCCGGCAGTGTGTTGTTGCCCGGCCACGACGTGCCGTTGGGTCGCTACACCACGGTGCGGCGGTTGCTTCCGCAGCGCGCGCGTCGGATGGTCGGCGCGTGGTGTTTCGTGGATCATTTCGGCCCGGACGATGTGGCACAGCGGCCCGGTATGGAGGTGCCGCCGCACCCGCACACCGGGCTGCAGACGGTGACGTGGCTGCTCGACGGTGAGATCCTGCACCGGGACAGCCTCGGCAACGTGCAGCCGATCGTGCCCGGCCAGCTGAACGTGATGACGTCCGGGAACGGCATCGCCCACTCGGAGCGTTCGCCGGCCACCCACCCTCCGGTGATGCACGGTGTGCAGCTCTGGGTGGCGCTGCCGGACCCGGCGCGGGCCGGAGCGGCGGATTTCGCGCACCACGCCGACCTGCCGCGCTGGCGGGACGGCGATCTGGACGTCACAGTGCTGGTCGGCGAGTTCGCCGGGGAGCGGTCACCGGCGGTGGTGCACACCCCGCTGGTGGGGGTGCAGCTGGAGCTGCGCGGCGAGGCGCCGTCGACGATGTCGTTGCGGCCGGATTTCGAGTACGCGGTGCTGGCGATGTCCGGGTCCGCGGAGGCGGCCGGGGTCGGCTTCGAGCCGGGGGCGCTGCTGTATCTGGGCTCGGGCCGCCGGGAGCTGACCGTGCGGGGCGGCGCTGGGGCCCGGTTGTTGCTGCTGGGCGGTACGCCGTTCGAGGAGCCGTTGGTGATGTGGTGGAACTTCGTCGGCCGGTCGCACGAGGAGGTCGCCGCCGCCCGGGAGGACTGGATGGCCGGCGACGGACGCTTCGGTGTGGTCGCC
This sequence comes from Micromonospora sp. D93, assembly GCF_018070365.1. Classification (NCBI taxonomy): domain Bacteria; kingdom Bacillati; phylum Actinomycetota; class Actinomycetes; order Micromonosporales; family Micromonosporaceae; genus Micromonospora; species Micromonospora sp. D93. Next base: position 38,413 of record NZ_JAGPXW010000011.1, read on the forward strand.
GACGATGCGGCGCCGCCGCTGCCGGCGCCCGTCCTGCCCACGACCCGCCTGAAGGCCCGGGACCGCACCGGCGGCCTGCACGGCTGAGCACACCGGGGCACCCAGCCGTGACGTGCTCTGGCCCACACTTCCCCAAATTCTGACCAAACGGAGGATGTTCTGCCGTATGGTTGGACCCGGCAGTGCTGGCCGCTCGGTTCGAGCGCACCTCCACCGCCTGGTGACCCGCGACCGGTTCGGATGCGGTTCACCGCCTGGGCAGGCTTGCGTGGCGCCCTGGGTCGCGGTTCGTGACCAGGGGGCGCCCGCCTGTCCCGGCCCTTCGATCGGCCCCGCCCCGTGTCGCACTCCGGGGACCGCGCGGCCGAAAGGGATACAAAGCCGGCACCCTCAGCGGGCCAGGCCCGCCAGCAGGTTCACGGTGACGGCGATGATGAACGCGCCGAACAGGTACGACACCATCGAGTGGCGCAGCACCGTACGACGCATCTCGTTGCTGGTCAGGTTGGTGTCGGAGATCTGGAACGTCGTGCCGATGGTGAACGCCACGTACGCGAAGTCGGAGTAGCGCGGCGGTTCGGGCTGGTTGAAGTTCACCCCGCCGTCGGGGCCCGTGTAGTAGATCCGGGCGTACCGGGCGGCGAACAGGGTGTGCACCACGAACCAGGAGAGCACCACACTGAGCACGCCCAGGCCGCTGTGCAGTTCCCGGGCCGTCCCGGGGGGCGCGCTCTGCGCGCCGGCCACGACCAACCCCACGGCCAGCAGGCTGGCCAGGCAGGCGACGAGCAGCAGAGCGTCCCGGATCGCCCGGTTCGGGTCCTCGTGGACGGCCAGTTGGGCGGTCCGCTCGGCGTCCATCGGCCAGATTTTGTGCCAGACCAGCACGAGCCAGCTCAGCGCGCCCACGTCCCAGCCGGCCAGCGCGGCGAGCGGCAGTGGCAGCAGCAGCGCGAAGGCGCAGCCGGAAATGACGCCGACCACCGCCACCACGGCGAGCTGCTTCGCAGCAGCCGGGAAACGCACGTCCGCTGGCCGGTCGGGGCCGGTCTGGGTCATTCGGGACGCTCCCGGGTCGGGGTGGTGGGCGTCACCGCCGGTCAGATGCCGCGCAGGTGCTGCGATACCCGGTTGTGCTTCTTGTCCCGGGCCTGCTCGGCCCGCTGGGCGGGGCCGACCTCGGGCGCCGCCTCGATCCCGGCCGACCGGGCCACCTCGGTCCCGTTGGCGTAGTCGACGGGCGGCAGGGCGCGCAACGCCTTCAGCACGTCCGGCGGGGCACCCTCCCGTTCGGCCTCACGGACCACGTCGTCCTTCTCGGCCGGGTAGTCCAGGCTCGACAGGTACTGCAGGACGTCGGCGTAGCTCGCCATGGCGTGGGCTCCCTCGGGCATCGATGTGGTGACGACCGGCGGCGGTTACCCGCCCGCCGGCCGGTCACGCCCGCCCGGCGGAGGAAACCCGGCGCCGTTTCTCCTCCTCCGCCGCGGGTACCCGCAGACGCCGACGCGAGCCAAGGGAGTACGCGATGAACTACGACACCTTCATCGACCAGGTTTCCCAGCGCACCGCCACGTCGTCCGAGCGGGCGGTCGAGCTGACCCGGGCCGTGTTGGAGACGTTCGCCGAGCGGTTGACCGGCGGCGAGGTCCTGGACCTGGCCGCCCAGTTGCCCCAACCGTTGCAACTCGTGCTCAAACCGAGCCCGAGCACCGAGCAGGCGGACCGGTTCGGCGCGGCGGAGTTCGTCGCCCGGGTCGCGTCGCGCGCCGGTGTGCAGGAGCCCGCCGCGCGGGACGCCAGTCGGGCGGTTTTCACCACCCTGCGCGAGGCGATCACCGGCGGTGAGTTCGATGACGTGGCGACGCAACTGCCGCGTGACTATCGGGGTCTGGTCGAGCAGGCGATGGCCCCGGGCGCGACGCTGCGCCGCGCCTGACACAGCGCTCGTACCGGGCACGCACAGCGGTTTACCAGGGCAACCATCGATGTCCCGCTTGGCGTGGCGATTCCGCCTGGCCTAACCTTGTCGTGCGAGGGGAGTACTTCCCACGAACCATTCCGGTCAGTACGGCGCGCCCGGCGCGCCTCGGGTGGTTGCCCACCAGGTGGTGGGTGAAGGAGACCTCGAACATGACGGTGTTCGAGGAGACCCCACATGAGCCAAGTGTCGTATCTGTCCGCCGCCAGTGACCTGTCGTCGGTGGGCACGCCCACGCTGTGGGCGGTCACCATCATCGGGGTCCTCCTGCTGTTGGTGCTGGACTTCCTGGTCACCCGTCGCCCGCATGAGGTGTCCATGCGGGAGGCCATCGGCTGGTCGGCGTTCTACATAGCGCTGCCGCTGGCGTTCGGCGGCTGGATCTGGTGGCGATTCGGCTCCCAGCAGGGCGTCGAATACCTGACCGGTTACCTGGTGGAGAAGTCGCTCTCGGTCGACAACCTCTTCGTCTTCATGTTGCTGTTGGCGGCGTTCGCTGTGCCGGCGGTGCTCGCCCAGCGGGTGCTGCTCTACGGCATCGCCGGTGCGCTGGTGCTGCGGGCCGTCTTCATCGCCCTCGGGGCGGCGGCGTTGCAGACCCTCGACTTCGCCTTCCTGCTCTTCGCGATCATCCTGATCGCGACGGCGGTGAAGCTGCTGCGCGATGCCATGTCCGGGCATCAGCAGGAAGTCGACATCAACAAGATGCGGTCGGTGAAGCTGCTGCGCAAGGTCATGCCGGTGGTCGACGACTACCACGGCACCAGGATGACCGTCCGGCAGGGCGCGAAGCGGGCACTCACGCCGTTCGCCCTGGTGGTGGTCGCGGTGCTGGCGACCGACATCGTCTTCGCTGTCGACTCGGTGCCGGCGGTCTACGGCATCACCGAGGACCCCTACCTGGTGTTCGCCACCAACGCGTTCGCCCTGCTCGGCCTGCGGGCGCTCTACTTCGTCCTGCACGCGGCGCTGAGCCGGCTCGTGCACCTCAGCTACGGCCTGGCCATCATCCTGGCGTTCATCGGCCTCAAGCTGGGTCTGCACTGGGCCCACGGCATCTGGGACAGCGTGCCGCAGATCCCCACCCTGGCCTCACTCGGCGTGATCATCGGTGTGCTGGTGGTCGTCACGCTGACCAGCCTGCGCGCCACGCGGGGCGGCGACCTGCCCGAAGACCGCAAGGTCGTCGCGGACCGGCACTGACCGCGCCGCGCCGGCTGACGAGGAGGTACGCGGGAAAGCTCCCGCTCCGGCGCGCGCGGGTGGTACGACTGTGCAATGGGAATCGTGTCACCGGGCTTTCAGGGTCGGCCCCGCACTCAGGAGCCGGCCCTGCCACCCGGCCAGTATCTGACCGAGGACTATCCGGTGCTCTCGGCCGGTCCGACGCCCCGGGTGTCACTGGACACCTGGGAGTTCGTCATCTCCGCCGAGAACGGCAGCGAACACCGGTGGTCGTGGCAGGAGCTGATGGCCCTGCCGCAGGAGACCCCGACGGTGGACATCCACTGCGTCACCCGCTGGTCCAAGCTCGGCACCACCTGGCAGGGCGTCTCACTGGACACGCTGCTCGCCGACGTCGACACGGGGGCGCACTTCGCGCTCACGCACTCCTACGGCGGGTACACCACCAACCTGCCGCTGGACGACCTACGCGGCGGACGGGCCTGGGTGGTGCACACCTTCGACGGCGCCCCGCTGCCCGCCGAACACGGCGGTCCCGCGCGAATGTTGGTGCCGCACCTGTACTTCTGGAAGTCCGCCAAGTGGGTGCGCGGCATCCGGCTCAAGACGATGGACGAGCCGGGGTTCTGGGAGACCGCCGGCTACCACGACTACGGCGACCCGTGGCGCGAACAGCGGTACCAGGGTGACTGAGCGCGCCGTGGCGACGAACACCCAACGTCGGGCACCCAACCGTTGGCAGGTCGGCCGGCTGGTGGAGCGCCGAGTGGAGACACCGAGCGCGCAGACACTGGTGCTGGAGGTGCCGGACTGGCCGGGGCACCTGCCCGGGCAGCACGTCGACCTGCGGCTCACCGCCCCGGACGGCTACCAGGCGGCCCGGTCGTACTCTCTCGCCGGGCCGGCGGTGGACGGGCCGGGAGGCCCGCGCATCGAGGTGACCGTGCAGCGGGTGCACGACGGCGAGGTGTCCCCGTACCTCATTGATGTCTTTGGTGACGGCGACCCTCTGGAGGTACGCGGACCGCTCGGTGGCTGGTTCATCTGGCGGCCCGAGGAGACCGCGCCGGTGCAGCTCGTCGCCGGCGGCTCCGGCATCGTGCCGCTGATGGCGATGATCCGGGCGCGGCGGGCGGTGGGCAGCAAGGCGCCGTTCCGGTTGATCTACTCGGTGCGCACCCCTGGCGACGTGATCTACGCCGACGAGCTGCGCCGCCGGGGGCGCGACGACTTCGGGCTGGACGTCGCGTACGTCTACACCCGTGAGGCGCCCGAGGGCTGGCGCGGCGAGCCGCACCGGATCGGGCTCGCGGACGTCAACACGCACGGGTGGCCGCCGGACCTGGAACCACTCACCTACGTCTGTGGCCCGACCGCGTTCGTGGAGACCGTGGCCGACCTGCTGGTGGGGCTGGGTCACCCGTCCCGTCGGGTCAAGACCGAACGCTTCGGCCCCACCGGCTGACCACTAGCTCGCTCACGCAGTGTCGAGGAGATTCAATGACCGAGATGTCGTACTTGGACGGCAACATGCTCGACGGCCCGATGCGTGAGCTGTTCACCGTCGACCTGAGCAGCGCCATGGGCCGCTGCGAGAACTGCGGGATGACCGGCTCGATGGCCAGCCTGCACGTCTACTCGAACGCCCCGGGCCTCGTCGCCCGCTGCCCCTCCTGCGAGGAGGTGATGGTGCGCCTGGTGCGCGGGCCGGACCGGGCCTGGCTGGACATGCGCGGCACCACCTACCTCCAGGTGCCGATGCCGATGGAGCAGACGTTCCCCGGCCCGCTCTGACGGATCGGTCGCCCGGCTGAGGCAACATGGCCGGATGAGCACCTGTCGATGGCGTGGTGTGCCGCTCGCGGTCCGGTGCGTGGTGGCTGTCGCCGTGCTGGTCTTCGCCTACGGCACCGCGGTGCACGTGGTGCAGTTGCTCCTGCCCCAGTTCGGGCCGCAGCTCGCCCTGCCCGGGTGGCTGACGTTCTACTTCACGTCCCTGACACTGTGGGATCCGTTGGCGGCGTTGCTGTTGGCCGCTCGCCGGGTGCAGGGTCTCGTGCTGGCTTGCGCGGTGCTGGTGACGGACGCGGCCGCGAACGGTTACGCCAACTACGTGCTGGACCCGGCGGTCGGTGTCACCCCGGGCCGGATCGGGCAGGCCGTCATCACCGCCCTCGCCGTCGGTTTCGTCGCGCTCAGTCCGTGGCTGGCACCGTGGTTCATCGGCTCGGGCGGCCGAAGCGGCGCGACCGCTCAGACGCGGAGGAGATCGTAGGCCTGGGCGAGGTCGTCGGCCCACTGTGAGTCGTAGTCACGTTCCCACGCGCGGTGCAGACGGTCGCGGGTCGCCGCTCGGCGTAACCAGTCGCCGACGGTGCTCGGCCGCTGGTTCGTGAAGTTGAGTCTGGCGACCGTCTCGGCCAGGTGACGGTCCGCCGACGGGGTGAGCGTGGCGTCCCAGACGTCGAGGAATCGTTCGACGCGCTCGCCGGCCGCGCGAGCCGCGTCGAGGAAGGTCGCCGGACCGGTGAACGACCCGAGCCGCGACGGGTGATCCGCCAACAACGACCGCCACACCGCGTCGAGGTACGCGTCGACGGCGTCCTGCTCGACCCGCGGCCAGGTGCGCCACTCCTGACCGGGGAGTTTGCCCAGGACGATGATCGGTTCCAGGTCCTCGGATACGAGTAGGCGCTCAAGGAGAACGGGGAGCAGGGCCTTCACGTCCGCCCGGCTGCCGACCGTGTTGCCGAGGCTGATGGTCAGCGAGAACAGGTCGTGCTCGTCGACCAGCACCGAGCCCTCGCAGTGCGGGCAGCCGTCGAGCACCGCACGGCGCGGGTACTGGGCGAACGCGTCCCGTACGCCGGCCAGGGCCGTCGTCAGCTCGTTCTCCACCGGTCGATTCTCGCATCGACGACTCACTGCGCGGTGCCCGCGAGCAGCCACCGTCGGACGGGGATCTCCAGCAGCGCCCGCTCGCCGTGCGGACCGACCTGCCGGCCGACGTCCCAACCGTCGTACTTGCGCGCGAACGCCTCGACGACCGCGCTCGGGAACCCACTTTGGTGCACGTGGGCGGCGCCCTCCGCCACCACTGGCGCGTCGCCGCTCTCCAGAGCCACTGACACCCGTGGCTCGGCCACGACATTGCGGGCCTTGACGCTGCGGCTCTCGCAACCGACCCAGAACGTCGCCGAGAGGTAGACGAACCAGACCGGCGTCAGGTGCGGGGACCCGTCGCGCCGCACCGTGCACAGCCAGACGTTCAGCTCCCGCGACAGTCGCTCCTGGACGTCGGCCGGAGGGATCGAGGGGGTTCGGCTCACCGGGTCAGTGGATCACAACGCCGCACGTCCCGACGACGGTCTCTCGACTGCTGCGGGGCCGCGTGCGGCAGGTCGAGTCAGGCAGCGGAGGGTTCCTCGATGGTGGTACCGGTACGTGCGGCCCGCCCGGCGCCCCAGTCGTAGAGGGCCTGCAACACCGGGGCCAGGCTGAGTCCTTCCTCGGTGAGCTGGTACTCGACATGAGGTGGTGTGGTCTCGTGGTCGTGCCGCCGGACGAGCCCGTCGGCCTCCAACTCGCGCAGACGCTGGGTCAGCATCTTCTCGCTGATCCCGGGCATCCGGCGGCGCAGTTCGCCATAGCGGTGTACGCCCTCCTTGAGATGGGCCAGGATCACCGGTCGCCATTTTCCGCCGACGACGTCGACGGCCAGCTCCACCGGGCAGTGGTATCGCTTGGGCATCGTGGCCTCCCTCGGCACGTACCAAAAGGTGCGTACTTGATCATCGTCGCTGCGGGTGTTGAGCTGTACCCATGGTGATCGAGTACATCAGGTACCGCGTGCCGCAGGAACGGCTGGACGGTTTCGAGGCGGCGTACGAGCGGGCCGCCGGCGCGTTACGCGCCGCGCCGCAGTGTGTGGACTACGAGCTGAGCCGCTGCCTGGACGACCCTGCCTGCTACCTGCTGCGCATCACGTGGACATCGGTGGACGAGCACCTGTTGGGGTTTCGGGGCGGCCCGGTCTTCGGGCAGTTCTTCGCCGCGATCAAGCCGTACGTCGAGGACATCCAGGAAATGCGGCACTACGCCCGAACGTCGGTTGCCGGCCCTGGTGGCGCCGCGCCGCCGAGCTTGTACGAGTGGGCCGGCGGCACCGACGCGTTCAGGAAGCTCTGCGACGCCTTCTACCGGCTGGTCCGCTCCGACGACCTGCTCGCGCCGATGTTCGCAAACCTGCACCCGGACCACGCCCGGCATGTAGCGGTATGGCTCGGCGAGGTCTTCGGCGGACCGGCCACCTACACGATGGAGCACGGCGGCTACCGCCACATGCTCGGCCAGCACCTGGGCCTGGCGATCAGCGAGGCGCAGCGTCGGCGGTGGGTCAATCTGATGATGGACGCCGCGGACGAGGTCGGCCTACCCGATGATCCGGAGTTTCGCGCCGCCTTCGCGAGCTACCTCGAGTGGGGCACCCGGTTGGCGGTGGGCAACTCTCAACCGGACGCGGACCCGATCCGGCGGGCACCGGTCCCACGCTGGGGCTGGGGTGTGGCCCCGCCCTACCGGGCATGAGCCGCCGAAACTCGGGTGCGATCGACGTGGCGCACCCCTAGGCTCCCGCTCCGACGGCCGGCACGGCGTCCGGTCCGATGGGAGATGAGCGCAGCGATGACCGCACACCTGTTCGCCATCAGCTTCGACGCTGGCGTGCCTCTGCGGCTCGCGCGGTTCTGGGCCGGGCTTCTGGGGCGGGAAATCGTCGACGATCCACACGACGGCGTCCTGCTCCTACCCACCAACGACAACGAGTACCACCTCCGCTTCGCCCCGTACCAGCAGCCGAAGGTGGTCCAGAATCGGATGCACTTCGATCTGACCAGCAGTTCGCTGGAGGACCAGCGCCAGACGGTGGCCAGGGCACTGGAACTTGGCGCCCGGCACGCAGACATCGGCCAGGGCCCGGAGATCGACCATGTGGTGCTCGCCGACCCCGAGGGCAACGAGTTCGACGTCATCGCGCCGGGCAACAGGTTCCTCGCCGGCTGCGGCTTCGTCGGCGCGCTGGCCTGCGACGGATCGCAGGCGGTCGGCTACTTCTGGAGTGCGGCGCTGGGCTGGCCGCTGGTCTGGGACCAGGACGAGGAGACCGCGATCCAGTCACCGCTCGGAGGCACGAAGATCTCCTGGGGCGGTCCGCCATACATGCCGAACGGAGGCAGGGATCGGGTGCGTTTCGACCTCGTCCCAGGTGTCGACGTCGACCCGCAGATGGAGGTCGACCGTCTGCTCTCGCTCGGAGCGACCCGGGTCGACACCGACCAGGACGGGGCAGGCCGGTTGGTGCTGGCCGACCCCGATGGTCAGGAGTTCAGCCTGCTGACGCACCGCTAGCCCGGCCATCACTGCGTGCCACGACGCGCCCGGGCGGCCGGTTGGACAACGGCGGCACCTGTCGGTCAGAGTGATCCGCCGTGAGATACCTGCGTACCGGTGGTCCCGCCGCGATCCGGCGACCCCGGCCCACCGACTCCGACGAGTTCGTCGCCGCAGCCCGGCGCAGTCGGGACATGCACCACCCGTGGTTGGCTGCGCCGGCCAGCCCGGGGGAGTACGAGCTGTATCTGCGCCGGATCCGTCGCCGCGACAGCGCCGGCTACCTGATCTGCGACCGGGCCAGCGGCGAGATCGCCGGCTACGTGAACATCAGCGGGATCGTGCTTGGTGCGCTGCGTGGTGGCTACCTCGGGTACGCGGCGTTCCTGCCGTACAGCGGGACCGGGCACGCCTCGGCGGGTGTCGCCCTGGTGATCGACCACGCGTTCACCTCGGCCGGGTTGCACCGGCTGGAGGCGAACATCCAGCCGGGCAACGAGCCGTCCCGGCGGGTGGCCCGCAAGCTCGGTTTCCGGTTGGAGGGCTTCTCCCCGGACTACCTGTTCATCGACGGCGCCTGGCGCGACCACGAGCGCTGGGCGATCACCGCGCCAACCCCCGCCTGACCGCCGACGTTTGTCCGGGGCTTCGACGGGAAACGGCCCGCAATGACGAAACCTCGTGTGGTGATCGTGGGGGCCGGGTTCGCCGGTTACCACGCGGCGAAGACGTTGAGCCGGATCGCCCGGGATCGGGCCGAGATCGTGGTGCTGAATTCCACCGATTACTTCCTGTACCTGCCGTTGCTGCCCGAGGTCGCGGCGGGGGTGGTCGAGCCCAAGCGGATCGCGGTGCCGCTGACCGGGACGCTCAAGGGCGTACGGGTGGTGGTCGGCGAGGCGGACAACGTCGACCTGCAGAACCGCTGGGTCGGTTTCACACAGGCCGAGGGGGAGAAGAACCGGCTGGCGTACGACAGGTTGATCCTCGCCGTGGGCAGCGTCAACAAGCTGCTGCCCATTCCGGGGGTGACCGAGTACGCGCACGGCTTCCGCGGCCTGCCCGAGGCCGTCTACCTGCATGATCACATCGTCCGGCAGGTCGAGCTGGCGGAGCAGGCCGAGGACCCGGCCGAGCAGCTGGCCCGCTCCACGTTCGTGGTGGTCGGGGCGGGCTACACCGGTACCGAGGTCGCGGCGCACGGCCAGTTGTTCACCGACGCGTTGCACGCTCAGCGGCCCCGGCTCACCGTCCGCCCCCGCTGGATGCTGCTCGACGTGGCGTCGCGGGTGCTGCCCGAGTTGGACAAGCGGATGTCGGACACCTCGCACAAGGTGCTGAACCGGCGTGGGGTGGACGTGCGGATGGGCACGTCGGTGGCCGAGGCGACCTGCGACGGGGTGAAGCTCACCGACGGTGAGTACGTGCCGACCTGCACCCTGGTGTGGTGTGTGGGGGTGCGCCCCGACCCGTTCGTCAACGAGTTGGGTCTGCGGACCGACCGGGGTCGGCTGGTGACCGACGAGTTCCTCAACGTGCCCGGCTATCCGGAGGTGTTCGCGTGCGGCGACGCCGCCGCCGTGCCCGACCTTGTCAACCCGGGCAAGCTGTGCGGGATGACCGCCCAGCACGCGCAGCGGCAGGGCAAGCGGGCGGCGTACAACATCGCCGCGTCGTACGGCTTCGGCCGGCGTAAGCCGTACAAGCACCACGACCTGGGCTGGGTCGTCGACCTGGGTGGCAAGGACGCGGCGGCGAATCCGTTGCAGGTCAACCTGGCCGGGCTGCCGGCCAAGGCGGTCACCCGGGCGTACCACCTGATGGCGATGCCGGGAAACCGCACGCGGGTCAGTGCCGACTGGGCGTTGGACGCCGCGTTGACCCGGTCCGCGGTCCAGTTGGGGCTGGTGCCGGCCAACGCGGTGCCGTTGGAGAGCACCACACCCGAGGTCGCGAGCCGGTCCCGCTGAGCGGGCCGCTCAGTTGGTGGAGCCGGTCGGCCGCGCGGCCGGACCGGCCGGTGGGGCGGGCCGCAGCCGGCGCGGGCCGTACTCGCGCAGCAGGGTCTGGGTGATGCCGGCGGCGGGGATGGCCAGCAGCGCGCCGAGCAGACCGGCCAGCTCCGCCGCGAGCAGCACGCTGACCAGCACGGTCAACGGGTTCAGCCGGACCGCGCGGGCCAGGATGAGCGGCTGGAGCAGGTGGTTCTCCACCTGTTGGTAGATCACGAAGAAGACCAGCACCACCACTCCGGCGGTGGGGGAGTGCAGGAAGCCGGCGCCGGCCGCGATCACCGCGCCGAGGGTCGCCCCGACCAGCGGTATCAGGTCGGCCACCGCGACCAGCAGGGCGATCACGGCCGGGAAGGGCACCCCGGTGAGGGTCAGCACCACGAAGGTCAACGCCCCGCAGATCACGCTGATCAGCAGGTTCCCGGTGAGGTAGCCGGTGACGGTGCGCGACACCTCGCGGCCCACCCGGCGTAGCCGCTCGCCCTGACCGTCCCCGGCCGCCGCGAGCAGGCCGCGGGTGATCCGCGGCGCCTCCAACACCATGAGGTACGCGAGCACGATGACCGTGACCAGCCCGGCGACCGACTCGACGACGCCGCGCAGCACACCGACAGCGGGTTGGCGCAGTCGGCCGCCGAGGTCGCGCAGCTGTTCGGAGTGCTCGCTCACGTAGCGCCGTGCCCCGGTGCGCTCCAGCACCTGCCCCACCGGGCCCTGTCCCGCGCGGGCCTCCCGTACCAGCTCGGGCGCCCGGTCGGCGAAACGGCCCAACTCGCCGAACAGCGGCACCAGGATGAGCGCGGCCAGGATCGTCAGCAGCACGAACGCGGCGAGGAACACCAGCAGCGTGGCCAGGGCCCGACGCCGGACGAAGCGGCGTTGCAGCCGGTCGACGAGGGGTTTGAGGGCGACGGCGAAGAACGCGGCGACCACCGCCCAGACCAGCACGCGCCGGGTCGCGTACACGAAGCCCAGCGCGAGCACGGCCGCCAGCACCAGACCGATCACGATCACGGTTCGGCGGCCGGTCTCCCGATCGACGGCGTTGCTCATCCGGCGGGCCTTCCCCGCGCGCGCCGTCGGAAACCCGGCATTGCGGGCGCAACGGCGATCAGTGGTGGGAGTTGTCGTCCGCGTCGGTGACGGGATGGGCGCCCGCGACGAACGTGTCGAGCGCGGCGGCGTGCAGCAGGCCGCCCGGCACCGGGTCGCGTAGGGCGGCCACCGCCAGCCGGGCGACCGGCAGCCCGCCGGGGCGGGAGGTGGCGGCCAGCACCAGGTTGCCGTACCTGCGGCCGCGCAGCATCCGCCGGTCGCCGACCACGCACACGTCGGCGAACACCGCCCGCAATGTGGCCACCTGAACCCGGGTACCGACAAGTGGCGGCAGGTCTGTGACGTTGACCAGGTACAACCCGTCGGGGCGCAGGGCGCGAGCCACCTCGGCGGCGAACTCGACGGTACGGACGTGCCGGGGCATCCGGGCCGCCCGGTAGATGTCGGCGATGACCAGGTCGTACCGGCCGTCCGGGGTGGCGGCCAGGGCGTCCCGGGCGTCGGCGACCTCCACCCGCACCTCCGGGGGCGGTGGCGGCAACTCCCGGGCCACCAGCTCGACCACCGCCGCGTCCCGCTCGACGACCCGTTGCGGGGAGCCGGGCCGGGTGGCGGCCAGCCAGCGGGGCAGCGTCAACGCCCCGCCACCCAGGTGCAGGGCGTTCAGCGGGGCACCGGCCGGGGCCGCCACCTCCACCGCCGAGGCGATCCGCCGGACGTACTCGAAATGCAGGTGGCGGGGATCCTCGACGTCCACGTACGACTGTTCGACCCCGGCGGACAGCAGTGTCCGCCCGGTCCGGCGGACCGGGTCGGCGACCAGTTCCAGCCGGTCGGCGGCGCGGTTCATGTCCGGCACGCTAGCCGAGCCCACGGTCCACCCGGTCCGTGGGCTGGGCACGGCGGACGGGCCGGTGGAGCGGGGTCGCCCCCGGTCCGCCGGCCCGCCGATGTCACGGTGGCCGGTCAGCTGCCGGCCATCCCGGCCCCCACCTCGTCGATCGCGTCGTCGATCTGGCGGGCGAGGTCCACGTCGAGCGCGGTCACCCCGTCGGCCTGGCTGGTCCGCACTGTCAACACGGCAGCGGTGTCTCCCGGACGGCCGATGCTCGGGCCGCGGCCGTTGTCCTGACGCAGCCGGTCGAGCCGGGCGAGAACCCGGTCCAGGTTGTCGGGCGGCAGCGCTACCACCCGGTAGAGGCCCTGGCTGTCGCCGGCCCAGTAGGGCAGGTCGTCCAGCGCCGCGTCGATCTCGTCGGCGTCCAGGGTGGGTGTGGTGGTGGAGGCGCCCACGAGGCCGCCGCCGGCCTCCGGCGGGTTCAACAGGTCCCGCAACCCGTCGGGTACGTGCAACGACTCGACCAGGTCGCCGTCCTGCTCGGCGAGCGCGGCAATCGTCGCCTCCGCCTGGTACCGGGCCTGCTCCGGGGTGTTGCCGCTGATCCGGCCCACCTCGGCCAGGAAGCCGGGCAGGTCCTGGTGCCGCTCGATGCCGTCGACCGGCAGCACGTCGTGCAGCGACGCCGGCACCGCGGCGAGCAGCCGCTGCCGCTCGGCGGCCTCCAGGGCGAACGCGAGGACCAGCACTGTCGCCTCGGTGCCCACCTTGGCCGTCTTGAAGTCGACCCCGGCGCGACGCCGGACCTCGTCGACCAGCTCGTGGTAGCCCATGCCGCGCACACCGGCCGCGCCGCTCGGCGGGGACGGCTGCGGTCGCGGGTTGTCCGCGCTACCGACCGGCGGCGGTGCCGGCCCGCCGCGCGTGGTGTCCGACTTGTGCACTCCGGCCGGTGGTGGGCCGGCCCGCTTACCCGCATCGAGGCTCGTGAGCTGCTTGGAGGCACTCAGGCTGGCGCCGATCTCGCTGGGCTGGCGATTCTGTTCGCGGGCCTGCCGGGCCAGTGCCCGGCGCCTCTGGTTGTCGCCCTCCATCTGCTTGCGCATGCTGGCATCCCTTTCCGCTGGGGATCGTGGCTGCGCTAGTCGCCTTCCCGCCGTCCCGGAGAAGGAAACGGAGGCCGCCGGCCGGGTCGGCCCGGCCTCCGCCACGCTTCATCCGGCGGGGGTGAGGGGTGCTCACCCGCACGGCCGGCACGATCGGGTCAGGACCGGAGTTCTTCCGAGGTACGCGGAAGGAAGGTCGTCATGAAGGAGATCGTCGAGATCGTCCCCGCCCGACCCGGCTGGTACGCCCGCTGGCAGCTCACGCCCGAGGTCACCAGGTGTTACCCGGTGAGCCTGTGGGCGCTGCTGGAGGAGGCCGACGGGACCGGCCGCGAGGTGATCGGCATGGACTGCGTCGGTCAGTGGCCCGGTGCGGACGACAACGAGGCGGGTGGGCAGTTCGTCCGCTACCTGTACCAGACGCCCGATTCGGGGGAGCCCGAGGACGTCGACGCGACCCCGATCGGCGCACTGCGTGAGGACGGACCCGGCTCCAGCCGATGACGGCACCCTAGACATTCCTCCGGCCCCCGACCCCAGGTCCCAGGGTCGGGGGCCATCCCCGTTCGCATCCGGGGGTGGCCCGCGGATCAGCCGATGGCGCGCACGTCGCCGTCGGCGTACGCCTCGGCCAGCAGCTCACTCAGGCCGGTGCGGTCCAGCATCCGCTGGAGCTGGGCGCTGACCCCGATCAGTCGGATCGCCCCGGCGGCGCGCTGCACCACCAGCAACGCGCTGAGCCCGGAGGAGTCGCAGAGGGTCACCCCGGTCAGGTCGACGAGCACCGGGGCGTCGCCGTCGCCGCGCAACTCGGCCGCCGCGGCGACCAGCTCGGGCGCGGAGTCGTAGTCGAGTTCGCCGGTCAGCCGGAGTCGGACCTGCCCGGCGGCGAGCCGGGTTGTCTCGATGGTCAACAGCTGGTCGGGCATCCCGTCATTCTCCTTGTGGAGCGACGAAACGCAAAGCGGGGGGCGGCGACACGCGCCCGTGGCCGTCGTCCGGCACCCCCGTGGTGGCGGTGCCCGCCACCCGCCGTGAGATGCCGCTATCCGGGTTCGGGCGTAGGGTGGGCTGGAGAGTTTTGGCAGTGGACGCCGGTTCCGGCACGGGTTCGGTGAACGAGAAGGAGTGAGGCTCAGCTGGTGACTGCTTCCGACGTCAGGGACTGGGACCCGGGCGACGGACGGCTCTCCACGCCGAGCACGACACGATCCTCGGCGTGGTCCGCCGACGTCCGGCGCCCCACAGCGGCCCTGCCGCCGCTGGCCCCCGACCGGGGTCAGGCCACACCCGCCTGGTTCGAGGTCGTCGAGCATTTTCGTGAGGGTCTGGTGGTCTGCGACGCCGACGGCGTCGTGCGACACGTCAGCCCGGTGGCCGAGCGGTTGTTGCCCGAGGTGACGCCCGGCGAGCTGCTCAGCGCGGCCGGTGTGCCCGGCCTGAGCGAGGGCGCCCCCGGTGGCTTCACCCATCGCGGGCGTCGGCTCACCGCTCGCCAGGTGCCGCTCTCCGGTGCCCGCTGCTGCTGGTACGTCGAGGACGTCACCGACAGCGTCAGCCGCGCCGACGCGCTGCTCGCCGAACGGGCGCGCTCGGCGTTCCTGGCCGTGGTCGGCGACAAGCTGGGCAACCCTCTGCACCCCGACCGGGCCGCCGCCGCGGTCGTCCGCCTCGCCGTGCCGACCCTGGCCGAGGTGGCGGTGCTGGTGCTCGCCCCACGTGCCGGGCGCGCCCGCTGGTGGCGGGCCTCGCGCACCGACGACGAGGCGCCGACGGTGGACAGCGGCGTGTTGGCCGGCGGCGAGTTACCGACCGCCATCGCCGACGGGCTGACCGGGGCCGAGCCGCACGCTGTGGACTGGCTGGTCGAGCAGGCGGTCGACGCCGGTTGGCTGCCGGGGCTCGCCGGCACCGAGAGCGCCGCCCGGGTCGTCCCGCTGCCGGGCCGCGACGCGCCGGTCGGTGTGTTGCTGGTGGCCCGTCGCGCCAGCCGCTGGTACGACGAGGACGACGTGGAGCTGGTCCGCGCGTTCGCGGCCCGCGCCGGCGCGGCGTTGACCACCGCGCTGCTCTACCGCGACCAGGCGGAGGTCGCCGACACCCTCCAGGCCAGCCTGCTGCCTGTCGAGCCGGTCGAGGCCGTCGGCGTGCAGTGGGGCACCGCGTACCGGCCCGCGCAGGCGGGGCTGCGCATCGGTGGCGACTTCTACGGGTCGCACCGACTCCCCGACGGCGGCTCGGTGTTCTTCCTGGGCGACGTGTCGGGCAAGGGCGTCGAAGCCGCCGTCTTCACCGGCCAACTGCGCCAGTGCCTCCAGGCGCTGCACCGATTGGAGTCGCACCCCGCGCGGTTGCTGCGGCTGCTCAACGACGCGTTGCTGGAGACCACCCAGGCGCACGGCCAGGGCCGCTTCGCGACGATGGTGCTCGGCGTGGCCCGCCCGGAGCGCGACGGTGGGCTCACGCTCACCATGGCCGGCGGCGGGCACCTGCCACCGCTGGTGCTGCGCGCCTCCGGCGAGGTGGAGACGGTGCCGTTGCGCGGCATGCTGATCGGGGTGGTCCCCGATCCCCGCGTCGGGGAGGTGACAGTGCGGCTGGCCCCGGGCGAGACCTGCCTGCTCTACAGCGACGGCGTGACCGAGGCCCGGGGCGGCCGGCGCGGCGGCGAGCAGTTCGGGCCCGAGCGGCTGATCACGGCGCTGACCGGCTGTCAGCGGATGCCCGCGCCGGCGCTGGCCGAACGGGTCGAGCAGGTCACCTGCGACTGGCTGGCACAGGGCGACCACGACGACATCGCCGTGCTGGCGCTGCGGGCGGTCGGCCTGAGCGGGCGCGGGGCGCGGCACCTGCACTCGGTGCCCGCCGGCATCGGGGAGACAGAGGGAGCTGACGCGTGACCGCCGCCACGGCCACCACCGACCTCGGCGACGCGTACTCCGGCTATCTGGACCACCTCGCCGACGCCGACGAGTACGCCGCGACCGACCTGGCGATCGGCCTGCTCGACGCGGGCGTCCCGGCGGAACGGGTGCTGCTCGACCTGGTCGCGCCCGCCCAGGCCGAGGTGGGCGAACGGTGGGCACGCAACGAGTGGAGCGTCGCCCAGGAGCACGCGGCCACCCACATCAGCGAGCAGGTGGTGGCGGCGGTGTCCGCGCACGTCAAACCGCGGCCGACCGGCGGCCGGGTCGTGGTCGCCTGCATGGACGGCGAGTGGCACGCGCTTCCGCCCCGGCTGGTGGCCGAGGTGTTGCGGTTACGCGGGTGGCAGGTGACCTTCCTGGGCGCCAGCGTGCCCGCGGCGCACCTCGTGTCGTACCTGCACCGCTACGACGCGCACGCGGTCGCGCTGGCGTGCGCGCTGCCGATGCGCCTGCCGTACGCCCATCGGATGATCGAGGCATGCCGCCGCTCGGACGTGCCGGTGGTGGTCGGCGGGCGCGGCTTTGGCGCGGATGGCCGGTGGGCGCGCCGGCTCGGGGTGGCGTGGGCGCCGGACGCGCCCTCGGCGGCCGAGCTGATCGCCGACGAGCGGGCGCTGCGCGGGGTGCCGCCGGCGCGACTGGCCCACCTGACCGACGACGAGTACGCCAGCCTGGTGCGCCGTCGCGGTGAGCTGATCGACAGCGCGTTGGCGGAGCTGCGGGAGCGGGTGCCGGCGGCACGCGCGTACACCGCCGCGCAGCTCGATGCGACAGTCAGCGACCTGGGCCACATAGTGGATTTTCTGGCCGCGGCGGTCTACGTCGACGACGCCTCCTTGTTCAGCGAGTTCGTGGAGTGGCTGTCGGGGATTCTGAGCAGTCGTGGGGTGCCTGTCGGGGCGATCGCCCTGCCGCTGGAGCACTACGCTGCCGCGTTGCGGGATTTCCCCCGGGCGGCTCGGACGCTTGCGCTGGGAAGCGCGGCCCTGCTCGGCATGCACCGCTGACCGACCCGCCGGTGGCACCCGGATCGATCACCGCGCTCGGCGGCGGCGCGGTCAGCTCTGCGTATACTTGCCGGACTGCAAACGTCCCACCCAAGGGTGGAGCGAGGGGGAGAACGGTGACGTTCAGCGTCAGCTACGTCGAGTTCGACGGTGGTGGCGCCGCCTGCCTGCGGCTCGCGGGTGAGCTGGACCTGGGCACCGCCCCCGAGCTGACCGCCGCGATCGACCGGCTCACCGCGGCGGGCGAGACCCGGGTGCTGCTCGACCTCACCGACCTCACGTTCTGCGACTCCACCGGGATGGCCGTGTTCGTCCGGGGCGACAACCAGGCGGCTGCCGACGGGGGGTGGCTCCGCCTCACCGGCGCCAACGGGCGGGTCGAGCGGGTCCTGCGGGTGACCGGCCTCGCCGACGTGTTGCGCTACGAACCGGAGTCGGTCGACCCCGCGTCCCGCAGTGCGTCCTGATGGGCTAGATTTCCCCGCCAGCATTTCCCCGCCAACGCGGTGACCGTCAGGGTCCCGTCCCCGCCGACTCCGAGGCAGGTAGTGATGGGCGCAGACAGCCCCCAGCCGGTACGCATCCTGGTGGTCGACGACGACCCCGGCGACGTGCTGATGATCGAGGAGGCGTTGGCGGACTCCGACGTCGACAAGATCATCGACGTGGTCAGCGACGGCGAGGAGGCGATGGAGTTTCTCCGCGCCGAGGGCCGGCACGAGCAGGCCCGCCGACCGGACGTGATCCTGCTGGATCTGAACATGCCGCGGATGGACGGCCGGCAGGTACTCGGGGCGGTCAAGCAGGACGAGGATCTGCGGACCATCCCGATCGTCGTGCTGACCACCTCCAACGCCGACACCGACATCGTCGGGAGCTACACGTTGCAGGCCAACGCGTACGTCACCAAGCCGATCGACCTGGACGACTTCAACGACGTGGTCCGCCGCATCGACGAGTTCTTCGGCCGGGTCGTGGTGCTGCCCAAGCGGGGCTGACGCCGGCGCCGCCCGCGCGCATGCTGAACATTTTTCCCGAACCCCCTCGGCGCGAGCGGTCGCGGCCGAGGATCCAGGTGGGGAAGTAACAGCAGCTGCCTGGGGGGCGACAGTATGAGGTTCTCCGTCGTGGAAACCGGTTACGACCAGCGGCAGGTGGATTACTGCCTGGACGAGTTGGGGATCCGGTTGTCCCGGCTCGCGGCGCGGGCCGAGGGCGCGGCCGGGGCGGCCCGGGAATGGGACGAGATCCGCCAGGAGGCCGCCTGGCTCGGCGGGCTGCTGCAACGGCTCGACCTGGGCGACGCCGCCGTCGGCCGGCACGCCGATGACGCGGTGCGGCGCGAGGCCGCCGACATCCTGGCCCAGGCCCGCGTCGAACTCGACGAGGCCCGCGAGGAGGCACGGCGGGTGCGGGAGCGGGCGTACGCGGAGGCCGTGCGGGCCCGACGTGACTTCGAGGCGGCGTTGGACGCCCGTCGACGGCGCGAGGTGCGGGTGGACGAGATCCTCAGCCAGGTGACTGTCGACCAGGTGCCCGCCGACACCCCGACCGCGGCTGCCGGCGTACCGGGTGGTCGCGTCGGAGTCGGCGGCCCGGACGCGGGCGCGGAGCCGCCGCCCGGCCGTCGCTGAGACGCGCGGGCACCGGCGCCCGGCTCAGACGGTGAGCGCCGCCGCGACGGTGGTCGCCCGGTCCTCGTGCTGGGCGTACGCGTCGGGGTAGGCGGAGATCTGCACGGCCTGGGCGGCGCCGGTGACGCTCATGTCCTGCCAGCCGGGGATCTCGTTGAGCGCGCTGTAGAAGGCCCGCGCGGCGTACGAGGGGCGCATCAGTTGGGCCACGGTGCCCCAGCCGCTGCTCGGCCGCTGCTGGAACAGCCCCACCGAGTCGTGGTCGGAGCCGCTGCCCTGGTTCGGGTACTCCGCCGACTCCGGAAGGACGTCGCTGGCCAGGTTGTAGAGGTTGCTCTCCTGCATGGCGGTGGACAGTGCCACCACCAGGGCGCGCCGCGGCATCTTCATCTCCACGCCGACGTCCACGATGATCTTCGCGTTGTCCATCTGTGCCTGGTCGAGGCCGGCGACCGGCCGGGGGCGGCGGGGCTTGACCGGCTTCTTGGGCGCCTTGCGGACGGCGGTGGGAGTCGGCGTGGGCTTCGCCGTCGGGCTGGGCAGGATCCGGGCGGGGGCGGCGTCGCGGTCCAGCGACCGGGAGGCGCGCTCGTCGGCGATGGCGGCACGGTCGGCCAGCGCCTCGGCGAGCGGCTCGACCGTACGGGGGGTGTCGTCGTTGCCCCGCGCGGTGGCGACCGCGACGAGGCTGAGGCAGCAGGTGACACCGGTTGCCAGCGCCACCCGCACCGGGGTCGAGCGCAGCAGGGCCCGCCGGGGCGGTTCGGGAACGCGGTGACGGCCGATCGTCCGTTCGGTTGATGCGGCGTCGTCCGAGAGGGTGGTCGGGCGCGCGTCGGTCAGCTTCTGGGCGGAGGGGTCGTCGGGGTGCACCTGACGAGGCTAAAGAGCTGAATGCCCGATGCCACCAGCCCGTAGGGTGGCATGCGCCACAATTTGCCCTGATCATGCCGACTTTAATGGGCAAAACCTGAGCGAAGCTGATCAACCTCGCGGATCACACCAGACGGTTATTCCCGACTTGCCGGGATAATGCGCTCGCACCGCCGTCGGCCGCCCACAAACCCGCCCACCTTCTAGCCTCACCCGAACAGCCGACCCCGAACTCCGCCGAACACCCCCCAGGTCCACTCGTCTAACCGTCCCCGCACCTCTTGCCCCGCGATCTTGCACTTTCTGCCCCGACACATCGGGCTATCCCGCCGATATCGACAACCGAAACCGCAAGATCGGCGAGGTGGGGGCGGGTGAGGTGGGCAGGCGGCGTTAGTGTCGGCCGTTCTCGGCCGGGGTGACGGTCAGTCGGTGTCGGCTGGCGTCGCTGCTGGAGAACGGCCAGAGCCGGTCGGCGTACTCGACCAGGTCGGCCAGTTGATCCCGGCTCAGGCCGGCTGAGGAGATCTCCGCGTGCACGTCGGCCCGGTATCGGCCGTCGTTGTCCCGCCCCAGCTTCGCCTCCGCCCGGACCTGCACGGTGTGCGCCTCGTCGGTGATCTCCCCGGCCACCTCCACCGCGGCGTGGTGCAGGCAGGAGGCGAAGGCCGCGGCCAGCAACTGTTCCGGGGTCAGCCCGGTGCAGTGCGGCGCCAGCGGTGAGGCCAGCGCGGTGGAGAGCCCGCCATCGTCGGTGCGTACGTGACCGCCCTCGGCGGTCGCTGTGGCCTCACGCAGCCAGGAACTCTGATCCGGCATCGCGTTTCTCCCGTCGCTCACCAGGCCGGCTACCCCTTCGCCGCCCGGCGAAACGCCGTTGGCCGCCCGGCGAAACGGCCGAGGGCGGCACGGTCAGCGCCCGGAGGGCAGCTTCGGCTCGTGGGCCACCGCCACCGCCTCGGTGGCCTCCGCGGCGGCCCGTTCGGTCCACGGCGAGGTCGGGGCCGGCCGGCGGGTCGTCGGGATCGTCATCGGCACGTACACCCGGGCGTCCACGGCCTCGGCCAGCAGCAGCGCGGCGACCAGGCTGGTCGGACGCTGCTCGGGGTCGTCGGCGAGGCAGGAGTGGCACAGCTCGGCGACCTCCGGCGGGAGCCCGGCGATGTCGGGCAGCGGCTCCGGTGGTTGACGGCGGCGTACGAGCAGCAGTTCGCTGGCGGTCGCCGCGCGGTAGGGCAGGCGGGCGGTGAGGCTGTAGTAGAGCAGCACGCCGAGGGCGTACATGTCGGCGGCCGGGGTGGCCGGCACCTCGTCCAACTGTTCGGGGGCCAGGTACGCCGGGGTGCCGAGCACCATCCCGGTCGGCATCGGGTCCGGTTCCCCGGCGGCGATGGCGATGCCGAAGTCGAGCACCTTCACCCCGGCCGGGGTGAGCATGACGTTGGCGGGTTTGACGTCCCGGTGCACGATGCCCTCGGCGTGCGCGGCGGCCAGCGCGGCGGCGACCTCCGCGCAGACCCGCACCGCGATCCGCCAGTCCAGCGGCCCGGCGCGCAGGTGCACGGCGAGCGTCTCACCCTCGGCCAACTCCATCACGATGTAGGGCACCGGCCGACCGGGCCACGTCGAGGAGGTGCCGAAGTCGTGCACGCTCGCCACGTTCGGGTGTTCCAGGCGGGCCGCCGACCGGGCCTCGGCGCGGATCCGGTCCACCGGGCCGTCCCGGTCGCCGCGACCGGGCGAGATGAGCTTCACCGCGACCGGCCGTTCCAGCACCTGGTCGTACGCCCGCCACACCTCGGACATCCCACCCACACCGATGCGCTGTTCGAGCCGATACCGCCCGTCCAGCGTCCGCATCGACCACTCCTCGCCCTCGCCCCGCCGACGGCCGGGTGCACCGATCGCGGTACCCGCCCTCCGAGCTGGGCAAACCGGAGCCCGACTCGGGGGCGGACGGCGCTGCGCACCTCGCTGCGCCGGGGCGGTGGGTGCGGTAGCTTGCGAGCCAGAGCCGGTGTCACCGATTGTGCCGGCACGGTCACCCGAGGGGACGCCCCGATGAGCGAGGTCACCGTACGCTTCGTCGGCGGGCCCGCGGACGGCCTGGTCCGGCTGCTGCCGGCCGGGTCGGACGGCGCCCCACCCCCACGTTGGATCATGCGGCACCCGGACGGCACGGGCCCGGTGCAGCCCGGCCCCGATCACCTCTACGAACGCGACAGACCCGACGAGGCGGGCGGCTGGAGCATGCGTTTCGTGCGCACCGACGCGTACGGGGTGTCCGAGTGACCACGAGGCGGGGCTGACCGGTGGCGACGCCGGCGTCGCGTCGGCCCGACCGCACAGCTGGCGCACAGCTTTCCCAGGGGCGTGGCACAGGCGTCGCGGCCACGATGGGGCGCATGGTCATGAACGGGCAGGCCGCGCCGAGCCGGATCGAGCTGCGTCGCCCCGACGGTGAACCCGTCCGGGTGCTGGTGGTCGACGACGAACCCACGCTCACCGACCTGCTGTCGATGGCCCTGCGCTACGAGGGCTGGCAGGTCCGTACCGCCGGCAACGGCATGGCGGCGTTGAGCACCGCCCGACAGTTCCAGCCGGACGCTGTGGTCCTCGACGTGATGTTGCCCGACCTGGACGGTTTCCAGGTGCTGCGCCGGCTGCGCGAACACGCCCCCACCGTGCCGGTGCTCTTCCTGACCGCCCGCGACGCGGTCGAGGAACGCATCGCCGGGTTGACCGTCGGCGGCGACGACTACGTCACCAAACCGTTCAGCCTGGAGGAGGTGATCGCCCGGCTGCGCGCGCTGCTGCGCCGCTCCGGGCTCGCGATCGCCGCCCGGGAGGAGGCGGTGCTGACCGTCGGTGACCTCAGCCTCGACGAGGACAGCCACGAGGTCCGCCGGGCCGGCCAGCTCGTCACCCTCACCGCGACCGAGTTCGAGCTGCTGCGCTATCTGATGCGCAACCCGCGTCGGGTGCTCAGCAAGGCGCAGATCCTCGACCGGGTGTGGAACTACGACTTCGGTGGCCAGGCCAACGTGGTGGAGCTGTACATCTCGTACCTGCGCAAGAAGATCGACGCCGGCCGGGCACCGATGATCCACACGCTGCGTGGTGCGGGCTATGTCCTCAAACCCGCCGAGTAGGCGCCGCCCGCTGCGCGCCGCCCGGGGGTGGCTGGCCGGGCGCTCCCTGCGTACCCGACTGGTGTTTGCCCTGCTCGCGCTGCTGGCGTTGGTCAGCGTCGCGATCGGTGGCCTGACCACCGTGGCGCTGCGGCACTTCCTGATCGACCGGCTCGACGCGCAGTTGGCCCCGGCAACGGGCATGCGGGGCGAGCGGCCGGGACGGCCGGCCTTCCCCGGTGACGGACCGGGCATCCCACCCGGGCTGCCGTCCGGCACGGTGGTCGCCGAGATCAGCGACGGCCGCGTGACCAGCGCCCGGACCCTGACCAACAGCGTCTCCAACGCGTTCCCCGACCCGCAGCCCGTCCAGGTGGGAGAGGTCGCCGCGTTGGCGGACCTGCCGGTCGACGGCAGAACGCGGACCGTCGACCTCGGCGACCGCGGCGACTACCGGGCCGTCGCCCGGCAGTACAGGGACGGCCCGGTACGCGTCGTCGCCATTCCCCTCTCCGGCGTGCAGGAGACCATCTGGGCGCTGGTCGCCGCGCAGGCCGGGGTGGCCGCGGTCGGGCTGCTGCTCGCCGGTGTGGCGGGCGCGCTGATCGTGCGGGCGACCCTGCGACCGCTCAACCGGGTCGCCGCCACCGCCACCCGGGTGACCGAGCTGCCCCTGGACCGGGGGGAGGTGGCGCTCGCCGTCCGGGTCCCGACCGCCGACACTGACCCACGTACCGAGGTCGGTCAGGTCGGCGCGGCCCTGAACCGGATGCTGGGCCACGTCGCCGACGCGCTCTCCGCCCGGCAGGCCAGCGAGACCCGGGTACGCCAGTTCGTCGCCGACGCCAGCCACGAGTTGCGGACACCTCTCGCGGCGATCCGCGGCTACGCCGAGGTGGCCCGGCGGGGCCGCGACGAGGTTCCCACCGACGTGGCACACGCGCTGCGCCGGGTGGAGTCGGAGAGCACCCGGATGACCAGCCTCGTGGACGACCTGCTGCTGCTGGCCCGCCTCGACACCGGCCGGCCGCTCGCTGTCGAACCGGTCGACCTGACCGCCCTGGTGGTGGACGCGGTCAGTGACGCGCACGTCGCCGGTC
Source organism: Micromonospora sp. D93 (assembly GCF_018070365.1). NCBI lineage: Bacteria > Bacillati > Actinomycetota > Actinomycetes > Micromonosporales > Micromonosporaceae > Micromonospora > Micromonospora sp. D93. The sequence goes on from NZ_JAGPXW010000011.1 coordinate 62,651, forward strand.
CCGAGCACCGCTGGCAGCTCGAACTGCCCGAGGTGGCGATCCGGGTGCCCGGCGACGCCGCCCGGCTGCACCAGGTGGTGGCGAACCTGCTCACCAACGCCCGGGTGCACACGCCGCCCGGCAGCACTGTCACCACCACGCTGGCCGTCGACGCCGTCAGCGCCGTGCTCACCGTCGCCGACGACGGGCCGGGGGTGCCGGTGGAGCTGCAACCAGAGATGTTCGAGCGGTTCGCCCGGGGCGACAGCTCCCGGTCCCGCGCGCACGGCAGCACCGGCCTCGGCCTCGCGATCGTCGCGGCCGTGGTGGAGGCCCACCACGGCACGGTCGGCGTGCAGAGCCGTCCAGGCCGGACAATGGTCACCGTCCGGCTGCCGAATCCCACAGCTGACGCATAGTCGGCGCACGGCGTCGCGCCAGCCCCGCCGCCGAGGCTGGCCGCATGGACAGAACAGAGACCCTGCCGACGGCACCCGCCGCACCCGAGCCGCCAACTGCCACACGCCCCGACGAGCACTCGCCGCCGACGCCCCGCTCGCCGGCCTGGGCCCGGCCCGCACTGGCGGTCCTGCTGCTCGCCACCGGCCTGCTCTACCTGTGGGGCCTGGGCGCGTCCGGCTGGGCGAACTCGTTCTACGCGGCGGCCGTGCAGGCCGGCTCGGTGAGCTGGAAGGCGTTCCTCTACGGCTCGTCCGACGCCGCCAACTCCATCACCGTCGACAAGACACCCGCGTCGCTGTGGCTGATGGCCCTGTCCGTGCGCGTCTTCGGGCTGAACAGTTGGGCGATGCTCGTGCCGCAGGCGCTCTGCGGGGTCGCCTCGGTCGGCGTGCTGCACGCGACGGTGAAGCGCTGGTACGGGCCGGCCGCCGGTCTGATCGCCGGCGCGGTCCTCGCGGTCACCCCGGTGGCGACGCTGATGTTCCGGTTCAACAACCCGGACGCGCTGCTGGTCCTGCTGCTGGTCGCCGGGGCGTACGCCACAGTGCGCGCCCTGGAGACGGCCAGCACCCGGTGGATCGTGCTGGTCGGCGTGCTTGTCGGCTTCGGCTTCCTCACCAAGATGTTGCAGGCGTTCCTGGTGGTGCCGGTCTTCGCCGGCGTCTACCTGCTGGCCGCGCCGACCGGGCTGTGGCGACGGGTCCGGCAGCTACTGCTGGCCGGGCTGGCGGTGGTGGTCTCGGCCGGCTGGTGGGTGGCGCTCGTCGAGCTGGTTCCGGCCAGCGCCCGCCCGTACATCGGCGGCTCGCAGGGCAACAGCATCCTGGAACTCACCCTCGGCTACAACGGCCTCGGCCGGATCACCGGCGAGGAGATCGGCAGCGTCGGCGGCGGTGGCGCGCGGCCCGGCGGCGCTGGCGGCGGCCCGTTCTCCGGGCAGAGCGGTGTGCTGCGGATGTTCGGCGGCGAGATCGGTGGTCAGGTCTCCTGGCTGCTGCCGGCCGCGCTGATCCTGCTGGTCGCCGGCCTGCTGCTGGCCGGGCGGGCGGCCCGCACCGACCGTACCCGGGCCGGGCTGCTGCTCTGGGGCGGCTGGCTGCTGGTCACCGGCCTGATCTTCAGCTTCATGTCCGGGATCTTCCACGCCTACTACACGGTGGCGCTCGCACCGGCGATCGGCGCGCTGGTCGGCATCGGCGTGACGCTGCTCTGGCGCGAGCGACGACCGGCCGTGGAGTCGGCTTCGGCCGTGGCGCCGGCTTCGGCCGCGGTCGCCGGGACACCAGTCGGCGATCCGTTGCCCGCGTCCGCCGACGGTGCCGCTGTCGGCACACGTTGGCAGCGGTGGCGCCCACTGGCCGCCACGGCGACGCTCGCCGGCACACTCGCGGTCACCGTCTGGTGGGCGTGGGTGCTGCTCGGACGCAGTCCCGACTGGTACCCGTGGCTGCGGACCACGGTGCTCGTCGCCGGCCTGGTCGGCGCGGCGCTGTTCCTGCTGGTCACCCGACTGCCCCACCGGTTGGTGCCGGTGGTGCTGGGCCTTGGCGCGGCGGCGGCACTCGCGGGCCCGGTGGCGTATGCGGTGCAGACCGCCGCGACCCCGCACACCGGGTCGATCCCGAGCGCCGGACCGTTCGTGGTGGGCGGGTTCGGCCGGGGCGGCTTCCCCGGCGGGCGACCGCCCGCCGGTATGGAACTGCCGGGCGGCGGTCAACTCCCCGGCGGCGGCCAGTTCCCGGGTGGCGGCCAGTTCCCGGGCGGGGGCCAGAACGGCGGTGGTCAGAACGGTGGTCAGGGGCCCGGCTTCCCCGGCGGGGGTCGAAACGGCGCCACCGGCGGCCAGGGACGCCCGGCCGGTGGGGGAATGGGCGGGCTGCTCGACGCCCGTGAGCCCAGCGCCGCGCTACGCGAGCTGCTGGAGCGCGACGGCGCCGACTACACCTGGGTGGCGGCGACCATCGGCTCGAACAACGCCTCCGGCTATCAGCTCGCCACCGGCGAACCGGTGATGCCGATCGGCGGGTTCAACGGCAGCGACCCGTCGCCGACGCTCGCGCAGTTCCAGCGGTACGTGGCCGACGGGAAGATCCACTACTTCGTCGGTGGCGGTGGCTTCCGGGCCAACGGCGGCAGCTCGGCGTCCCAGGAGATCGCCGCCTGGGTCGCGGAGACGTTCACGGCGCAGACCGTCGACGGGGTCACCCTCTACGACCTCAGCACCGGTACGGAGGCGTCGTGACCGTGCTGGGCGGCCCCCGGGCCGCCGTCCAGGCCCGACCCACCGCCACCGTGCTGGACGTGGTGATCCCGGTCTACAACGAGGAGGCTGACCTCGGGCCGTGCGTACGGCGGCTGCACGCCCACCTGAGCGCCCACTTCCCGTACCCGTTCCAGATCACCATCGCCGACAACGCCAGTGTCGACGACACCCTGAAGGTGGCCGACGGCCTCGCCGGCGAGTTGCCCGGCGTCGAGGTGCTGCACCTGGACGCCAAGGGGCGGGGGAGGGCGCTCTCCGCCGCCTGGTCGGCGTCGTCCGCGCCGGTGCTCGCCTACATGGACGTGGACCTCTCCACCGACCTGGCGGCGTTGCTGCCACTTGTCGCGCCACTCATCTCCGGCCACTCCGACCTGGCGATCGGCACCCGGCTGGCGCGTACCTCCCGGGTGGTGCGCGGCGCCAAACGGGAGGTGATCTCGCGGGCCTACAACCTGCTGCTGCGCGGCGCGTTGGCGGCGCGGTTCTCCGACGCGCAGTGCGGGTTCAAGGCGATCCGCGCCGACGTGGCCGCGGAGTTGCTGCCGTTGGTGCGGGACACCGGCTGGTTCTTCGACACCGAGCTGCTGGTGCTGGCCCAGCGGGCCGGGCTGCGCATCCACGAGGTGCCGGTGGACTGGGTCGACGACCCGGACAGCCGCGTCGACATCGTCGCCACGGCCCTGGCCGACCTACGCGGCGTGGGCCGGCTGGGCCGGGCGTTGCTGACCGGCGCGCTGCCCCTGGCCGACCTGCGCGCACAGCTCGGCCGGGCACCGCTCACCGGGCCGCGTGCCCAGCCGGGGGAGACGCCGCCGATCGGGCCGGGTGCCCCGCCCGGCCAGGCGCTGCGGGGGCAGGTGCCGGTCGGGTTGCCCCGGCAGCTGGTCCGGTTCGCGGCGGTGGGGGTGGCGAGCACGCTCGCGTACCTGCTGCTGTTCGTGGCCACCCGGGGCCTGCTCGGCGCGCAGCCGGCGAACCTGCTGGCGTTGCTGGTGACCGCGGTGGCGAACACGGCCGCGAACCGGCGGCTCACGTTCGGCATCAGCGGACGCCGGCACGCCGCCCGACATCACGCGCAGGGGCTGCTGGCCTTCGCCCTCGGTCTGGCGTTGACAAGCGGCGCGTTGGCAGTGCTGCACGCCGTCTCCGCCGTACCGGCCCGGCCGGTGGAGCTGGCCGTGCTGGTGGCCGCGAACCTGGCCGCCACCGTGCTGAGGTTCGTGCTGCTGCGCCTCGGCATGCATCACAGGCGTACCTGAGGCACCGACCGGTCAGCCGACCAGGATCTCGGTGAGGACCTCGACGACGCGGCGCGTGTGCCGCCCGTCGGGGTCCTCGTCGGTGTTCAGGTCGGTCACGCTCATCCCGAGCAGCCGGTCGGCGCGGGCCAACGGCGTGACCAGCGCGATCAGGTCCGCCCAGCGCGGCCCGTCCGGCTCGGGATAGGTCACCGCGGGCAGGTCTCGCGGGTCCACCACGTCCAGGTCGAGATGCAGCCAGGCCGGCCCGTCCCCGTCGGCGGCGAGGCCCGCTCCGACCGTCGCCGCGCCCCGGCATAGCAGCTCGGCGACGTTGATCTGGCGGATCGCCGGGTCGATCCGGGCCGCCTCGACCCGGCTGCTCTCGTCGGTGGCCGGGCGGTGCCCGAGCAGGTGGACGCGGCTCGGCTCGATCAGCGTGCCGGTCGGGCCGACGGCGGCGGCGGGGCCGTTCCCGGTGACCACCGAGAGGTCCATGTCGGCGGCCTCACCGGTCGGGGAGGTCGTGCCGTCGAGGAAGTCCGGGTGGGCGTCGACGAACCACAGGTCGGTCGCTGCGGGCAGGGCGCGGCAGATGCCGGGCAGGATCGCGCAGTCCCCACCGAGCACCAGTGGTCGGTGGCCGTCCGCGATGAGCGCGCCGATCCGCGCGGCGATGGCGCCGCCGGCCCGGACCAGGCCCGCCGCGCCGATCACCCCACTCGCCGGGTCACGGTTCGGGTCGCGCAACCGCGCCTCGTCGATCTGCCCGTCGTCGTCGGCGGACAGGGCCTCACGCAGGCCGGCCCGGCGCAGCGCGGCCGGGGCCCGCTCCTCGCCGCGCCCGGCGCCGGAGGAGTCCAGCGGCGCGTCCACGATCATCCAGCGCACGTCCGCAGCGTACCGGCGCGACCCGCCGTCCCGGCCGCATTCTGTGGTGAGGCTGGGAGTACGCCGATGTGCCCGCGACGGCGACAGGGTCCGGCGTACGGTGATGGACAAGTCCGGCTTTCTGGGTTAAAAGCCTCATCGGTGTACGCCTGGGACGCCGGTGTCGAGGCGGCGAGGCAAGGAGCGATCGGTGGAACATCTGGCCTACCTGGATGCGGGGTCCGGCAGCCTGATCGTGCAGGCGGTCGTCGGCGGGGTGGCCGGCGTAGCGGTCGCCGCGAAGCTCTACTGGCGACGGCTGGTCGACAGGTTCCGCCGGCAACCCACCGACCCGCGCTGAGCTGGCCAGTCCGACGATGGCGATCTCACCCATCGAGGCGCGGCCCGAGCCGGCCTCCTTCCGCGACCCGGCCAACCGGGTCTTCCACGTCGGCGACGAGGTGCTGCGCGGGCTGGACTCCCAGGCCGCCGAGCACTGGCGGGCACTGACCGGCAGCACGTTCTTCCCGGCGCTCGTCGCCGCGCGCAAGGTCTGCGCCACCGAGGACGCCCCGCCCGCCCTGGTGCCCGCCGCGACCGGGACGCCGTGGGCCGCCGTGCTGCGCCACGAGCGCATCCCGTTCGTCTCCCACCCGTACGAGTGGTCGTTCAGCATGCTGCGCGACGCCGCCCTGCTGCACCTGGAGATCCTGAACGCCGCGCTCGGCGAGGGTTTCACCACCAAGGACGGCTCGGCGTACAACCTGCAGTGGCGCGGCGCCGAACCGGTCTTCATCGACATCGGCTCCTTCGAGCCGGTCCGCGACGGCGAACCGTGGGCCGGCTACCGGCAGTTCTGCCAGACCGTGCTCTACCCGCTGATGCTCACCGCCCACCTGGGCGTCGACTTCCAACCGTGGTTGCGCGCCCGGGTCGACGGCATCGAGGCCGACGAGCTACGGCCGCTGTTCAACGGGGCCCGCCGACTGCGCCCCGGCGTGCTGACCCACCTGCACCTGCACGGGGCCATGCAGCAACGCAACGCCGCCGCCAGCACCAGCGACGTACGCGACCAACTGCGGGCCGCCGGCTTCTCCCGGGAGTTGCTGCTCGCCACCGTCCGCGGCATCGAGAAACTGGTCCGCAAGCTGGACCGCCGCCCGCCCGAGAGCCACTGGTCGGACTACCAGCGCACCTGCGGCTACTCGGCCCGCGACCGGGTGGCGAAGGAGCAGTTCGTGGCCGTCGCGGTGGCCGCCGGCACCCGTCCCCGCCTGGTGCTCGACCTCGGCGCCAACGACGGCCGGTACTCCCGGCTGGCGGCCGGGCACGCCGACTACGTGGTCGCCGTCGAGCAGGACCCGACAGTCGTCGACGAGCTGTACCGACAGCTGCGCTCCGAGGGGCAGCGCCGCATCCTCCCGCTGGTACTGGACCTGGCCGACCCCTCGCCGGGTGGCGGCTGGCGGGGCGTCGAGCGGGCCGGCTTCGCCGAGCGGGCGTCCGCCGACGTCGTCCTCGCCCTGGCCGTGGTGCACCACCTGGCGATCGGGCGCAACGTGCCGCTGCCGGAGGTCATCGACTGGCTGGCCGGGCTGACCGCGCCGGGCGGGGCGGTGGTGGTGGAGTTCGTCCACCCGGAGGACCCGATGGCGACCCGGCTGCTGGCCAACAAGCCCGCCGGTCTCTTCCCGGACTACCGACGCGACACCTTCGAGGCGTTGCTCGCCGCCCGGGGCCGGATCACCGACCGGCTGGAACTTCCCTCGGGCACCCGCACGCTCTACCGGACGGTGATGGGTGGCTGAACGGCGATGGTTCCACGGCTGGCGCGGCGAGCTGGGGCGGGTGCTGGAGATCGTCGCGCTGGTCGGCCTCGTGGTCACCCAGCCGCTGCTGGACGTGCTCGGCCGCAGCCCCGACTTCTTCCTCTTCCACCGCGCCGACCCGGCCCAGATCCTGCTGTTGGTCGCCCTGGTGACGGTGGTCCCCACGGCCGGGGTGGCGCTGCTCGGCGCGCTCAGCCGCCTCGCCGGCCGGACCGCCCGCGCCATCACCCACACCGGGCTGGTCGGGCTGCTGATCGCCGCACTCGCCGTGCAGGTGGGCCGGCACGTGACGCCACTTCGGGGCGTACCGCTGCTGCTGGTGGCCGTGCTGGCCGGAGCCGCCGGCGCGGCCGCACACCGGCGGTGGCGGGCGCCGGGCCGGGTGCTGCGACTGGCCGCCGCCGGCCCGGTGGCCTTCGTGATGCTCTTCCTGCTCGTCTCACCCACCTCGGCGGTGGTCCTGCCGCGCGGCGACGGCGGTGCGGCCGGCACCGCGCAGGGCGCGGCCGTGCACCCGCCGGTGGTCATGCTGATCCTCGACGAGCTGCCGCTGGTCAGCCTGCTCGGCGCGGACGGAAAGATCGACGCCGGGCGGTACCCGCACTTCGCCGAGCTGGCCGGCGGCTCCACCTGGTACCGCAACTCCACAGGCGTCAGCGGGTGGACGCCCAACGCGCTGCCGGCGATGCTCACCGGCCGCTACCCGGCGCGGTCGGTCGCCCCGCACTACTCGCAGTACCCGGACAACATCTTCACCGCCTTCGGCGGCCTGTACGACATCCGCGCCGAGGAGAGCATCACCCGACTCTGCCCACCGAGCCGTTGCGAGCAGCCGGTCACCCCGGAGCAGGGGCTCGGCGTGCTGGTCCGGGAGACCGGCAAACTACTCGGCCGGGTCGCCGGGCCGACGGAGAGCGCCGTCGACCCGGAAGACTCCTACCGCGAGCAGACCCGGGCCGAGGCCGGCCTGGACGCCGCCGAACCGGTGCCGGCCGACCCGAAGTTCCGCTGGGACAGCCTGGACGACAACCAACCCGCCCGGTTCACCAGCTTCCTGGCCGGGCTGAAACCGACAAACCGGCCCACGCTGCACTTCCTGCACCTGCTGATGCCGCACTCACCGTGGGCGTACCTGCCGTCCGGGGCGCGCTACGACGCCCCCGAGGACCTGCCCAACGACGGCGCCGGGTGGGTCGACCTGGCCCGGCAGCGGCACCTCGCCCAACTCGGCTACACCGACCGGCTGATCGGCGAGACGCTGCGGACGCTGCGCGCCAACGGCCTCTACGACCAGGCCCTCGTCGTGGTGACCGCCGACCACGGGGTCAGCTTCCGCCCCGGCGCCCAGGGCCGGGGCATGGACGCCATCAAGGCCGCCGCCGGCGAGGTCGCCTGGGTGCCGACGTTCGTGAAGGAGCCCCGACAGCAGGCCGGCCGGGTGGACGACCGCAACTGGGAACACGTCGACCTGCTGCCGACAGTGGCCGACGAGGCCGGCGTCCGGCTGCCCTGGCGTGTCGACGGGCGCTCCGCCCGACAGGCCCCCCGCACCGACGGCACGAAGCACTTCTACGACCGCCCCGGCGAACCCGTCACCTTCCCCGGTGGCGTGCCCGCCCCGCCGCCCCTGCCGACACCGCACCCCCTGGTCGGCACCGAGGTGAGCGCCGCCCCGGCCGCCGGAAGCGCCCGGGTCGCCGATTTGGCCGCGTTCACCGCCACGGACCCGGACACCGGCACCCTCCCGGCGCTCGTCTGGGGCGACGTCCCGGACCGGATCCCGGACGGCACACTGCTCGCCGTCGCCGTGAACGGCCGCATCGGGGCCGTCGTCCCGGTGGTGCCGGCCGACCCCGGCGGACGCCGCTTCGCCGCGCTGCTCGCCGACGACAAGCTGTTCCACGCCGGCACCAACAAGCTCGACGTCTTCCAGGTCGCGACGGACGGTACGCTGCGACGCCTCGCCCTGTCCTGACCTGGCTTCCGGGTTGGGTCCGGCCTGGCTTGCCTGGTCGGTCTGGTCTGGTCCCGGCTGGCGGGATGCCGGGTTTCCCGGGCGCCCGGTCGGGAATCGGGTGACGCATACCTCACCGCCGAACCACGGCGGGCGTTGTCCCCCGAGCCGCAATTACGGTAGAAGCGAAGGCAATTCAACGTAGATCTGCCGGCGAAGCGAGGAACCACATGACGGAAGTCAAGCTCGATCACCCCGGTGGGCAGCTGTCGATGCCGGTGCATCCTGCGGTCGAGGGCCCCGCCGGTATCGGGGTGAGCAAGCTGCTGAAGGAAACCGGGATGACCACGTACGACCCCGGTTTCGTCAACACCGCCGCTGCCTCATCCGCGATCACCTACATCGACGGCGACGCGGGGATCCTGCGTTACCGGGGGTACCCGATCGAGCAGCTGGCCGAGAAGTCCTCCTTCCTGGAGGTCTCCTACCTGCTCATCTACGGTGAGCTGCCGACCGAGCAGCAGCTGACCGAGTTCACCGAGTGGATTCGGCGGCACTCGCTGCTGCACGAGGAGATGCGCCGCTTCTTCGACGGCTTCCCCCGGGACGCCCACCCGATGGCGGTGCTCTCGTCCGCGGTGAGCGCCCTGTCCACCTTTTACCAGGACAGCCTGGACCCGTTCGACTCCGAGCACGTGGAGATCTCCACGGTCCGGCTGATGGCGAAGGTCCCCACCATCGCGTCGTACGCGTACAAGAAGTCCATCGGTCAGCCACTGCTGTACCCGGACAACTCGCTGGGGTACGTGGACAACCTGCTGCGGATGACGTTCGGCGTGCCGGCGGAGCCGTACGAGGTCGACCCGGTGATGTCGAAGGTGCTGGACATGCTCTTCGTCCTGCACGCCGACCACGAGCAGAACTGCTCCACGTCGACAGTCCGTCTGGTCGGCTCCAGCAACGCCAACCTGTTCGCCTCGGTCTCGGCCGGCGTGAACGCGCTGTTCGGCCCCCTGCACGGTGGCGCCAACCAGGCGGTGCTGGAGATGCTCCAGCAGATCCACGCCGGCGACGGCGACGTCCGGTCCTTCGTCCGCAAGGTCAAGGACAAGCAGGACGGCGTCAAGCTGATGGGCTTCGGCCACCGGGTCTACAAGAACTACGACCCGCGGGCGGCGATCGTCAAGAAGGCCGCGCAGGACGTGCTGGGCCGGATGGCCAAGCCCGACCCGCTGCTGGACATCGCCATGGAGCTGGAGGAGATCGCCCTCGCCGACGACTTCTTCGTCTCCCGTCGGCTCTACCCGAACGTGGACTTCTACACCGGCCTGATCTACAAGGCCATGGGTTTCCCGACCAAGATGTTCACGGTGCTCTTCGCGCTCGGCCGGCTCCCCGGCTGGATCGCCCAGTGGCGCGAGATGATCAGCGACCCGGAGACCAAGATCGGCCGTCCGCGGCAGGTCTACGTCGGCTCCGCCGAGCGGGACTACGTCCCCTTCGGCGAGCGCTGACCCGCTCCTCGCTTCACCAGCAGGCCGTCGACCCGACCGGGGTCGGCGGCCTGCGTCGTTCCCGCCCCGCGATCCCTGATGAGGGTGATGCCTGTGAGTCATGACGATGACTCACAGGCATCAGGCTCACCAGGACGAGGCCCGCTGGCCGGGGAGGGCTGTTCCGGCTCCGAAGGCGGCGTCAGCGCGCGGCGTGCACCTCAGCGCAGGCCGGCGGCGGCGAGCAGGTTGCCCTCGGGGAGTGCCGGGAGCGCGCGACCCTGCGACATCCGCTGTTCGGCGCGCTCGGCGGTGAACGCGGTGTCGTGGTGGATGGCGGCGGCGTAGCTGGCGGCGGTGCGCTGGGCGATGGCGGCCCAGCCGTACTGGTCGTGAACCATCCGGCGGGCGCGGCGGGCCATGACGCGGGCGCGGTCGGGGTCCGACAGCAGCGCGTCCACGGCGTCGGTCAGGCTCTCCGGGTCGTGCGGGCGGAAGGTCATCCCGGCGACGCCCGGTTCGACGATCTCGCCGAGGCCACCGGTGGCGGCGACGGCGAGGGGAGCGCCGGCTGCGGCGCCTTCGAGGGCGACCATGCCGAACGGCTCGTAGATGCTCGGCACGGCGAAGCAGTCGGACGCGGCCATCAGCGCGGGCAGGTCGGTGCCGCCGAGGAAGCCCGGCATGGTGACCATGCCCCCGAGGCCGTGACGGTGCACCTCGGCCTCCAGTTCGGCACGGTACGGGCCGTCGCCGGCGATCACGGCACGCAGCCCGGGGTGCCGCTCGCGCAGCCGGGGCAGCGCGGCGATCAGGTGCTGCACGCCCTTCTCGTACACGAGGCGGCCGGCGAAGGTGACGAGCGGGCCGTCCGCGGCGAAGCGGGCGCGGGCGGCGGCCACGGCGCGCGCGGGCACCTGCCAGCGGTGCGGCTCCACGCCGTTGGCGACCACGTCGACCCGCCCGGCCGGTACGCCGAACAGCGCGTTCACCTCGTCGCGCATGTACCCGGAGCAGACGATCACCCGGTTGGACTCGCTGCTGAGCCACTGCTCGACGCCGTGGATGGTGCGGTTCATCTCCTCCGGCAGCCAGCCCTGGTGCCGACCGGCCTCGGTGGCGTGGATCGTGCTGACCAGCGGGATGTCCAGGTGGTCGCGCAACGTCATAGCGGTGTGCGCGACGAGCCAGTCGTGGGCGTGGATGACGTCGTACGAGCCGGCCTGGGTGGCGCGCAGCGCGGTGCGGGTGAGGCTGTGGTTGAAGGCCATCGTCCAGGCCAGCAGCGAGCCGGTGGCGAGCGGGAAGGTGACCGGGTCCTCGGGGGCGCGCAGGATGCGCACGCCGTCGGCGTACTCCTCCAGGGGTGCGCCTTCGCAGTGGCGGGTGACGACGGTGACCTCGTGGCCGGCGGCGGCGAGGGCGACGGAGAGGGCGTGCACGTGTCGACCGAGGCCGCCGACGAGCACCGGCGGGTACTCCCAGGACAGCATGAGGATGCGGCGGGTCTGCGGGGGCACCCCGGGGCCCGGCTGCGCCGGCACGGGCGTGCCGGGCTGCGCGGTGGGACCGGACGGTGCCGTGGGACCGGGCTGCGCGGGGGGCCGGGAGGTCAGTGTGGGCCGGTGGGCCCGGTCCTTGGTGGCAGCGAGCTGCTCGTCGACCCGCAGTGTCACATCAATCTCCGTCCATGCATGGTGGCGCGCGCCGGCATCAGTGGCGGCGGAGCGAGAGGTGTAAGGGGTGGCCGAGGGCCTGGCGGGCACACGCGAACGCTTGTCCCCGATCAAGGAAAGTCCATCGGACCCAAGAACGCATCTTGAAAAGGGCCATCGTGACGGAGGACACCCGAGTGGTGTAGCGCGCATCAGACAGGTGGTTTCCGGGCGGTGCTGCAAGGATGGATTGGCGTGCCCGGTCGGGGGGCAATACCCGCGTGCGCGCGGGCGGAAATCGGCCGGGGCGCACATGACCATGGTCTGAAGGAGCGACATGCAGGTCTGGCCGGGCGAGCGGTACCCCCTTGGTGCCACCTACGACGGGATGGGCACCAACTTCGCCATCTTCTCCGAGGTAGCCGAGCGGATCGAGCTGTGCCTCTTCGACGAGTGGGACACCGGCGCGGAGCGCCGCGTCGAGCTGCGCGAGGTGGACGCGTACGTGTGGCACGCGTACCTGCCGGGCATCGAGCCGGGCCAACGGTACGGCTACCGGGTGTACGGCCCGTACGACCAGGCGAACGGGTTGCGCTGCAACCCGCACAAGCTCCTGATCGACCCGTACGCGAAGGCCATCGACGGTGACGTGGAGTGGGACCCGGCGGTCTACGACTACGACCTGAACGAGCCGGAGCGGATGTCGGAGACCGACTCGGCGCCGTTCATGCCGAAGTCGGTGGTGGTCAACCCGTACTTCGACTGGGGCAACGACCGGCCGCCGCGCACTCCTTACCACCACTCGGTGATCTACGAGGCGCACGTGCGCGGGCTGACCATGCGCCACCCGGACATCCCGGAGGAGCTGCGCGGCACGTACGCGGGCATCGCCTCCCCGCCGATGATCGACTATCTGACCCGGCTCGGGGTGACGGCGATCGAGCTGATGCCGGTGCACCAGTTCATCCACGACAACCGCCTCGTCGACCTGGGGCTGAAGAACTACTGGGGTTACAACAGCATCGGCTTCTTCGCCCCGCACCACGGCTACTCGGCGCTGGGCCGGACCGGCCAGCAGGTGCAGGAGTTCCGGGGCATGGTGAAGGCCCTGCACGCGGCCGGCATCGAGGTCATCCTCGACGTGGTCTACAACCACACCGCCGAGGGCAACCACCTCGGGCCGACGCTGAGCTTCAAGGGCGTGGACGCGCCGAGCTACTACCGGCTCAGCGAGGAGGACCGCCGCTACTTCGTCGACTACACCGGCACCGGCAACAGCCTCAACGTGCGCAGCCCGCACTCACTGCAACTGATCATGGATTCGCTGCGGTACTGGGTGACCGAGATGCACGTCGACGGCTTCCGGTTCGACCTGGCGGCCACCCTGGCCCGCGAGTTCTACGAGGTGGATCGGCTCTCCACGTTCTTCGAGGTGGTGCAGCAGGACCCGGTGGTCAGCCAGGTGAAGCTGATCGCCGAACCGTGGGACGTCGGCCCCGGCGGCTACCAGGTGGGCAACTTCCCGCCGCTGTGGACGGAGTGGAACGGCAAGTACCGCGACACCGTTCGGGACTTCTGGCGCGGTGAGCCGGCCACCCTCGCCGAGTTCGCGTCCCGGATCTCCGGCTCCGCCGACCTCTACCAGGACGACGGCCGCCGCCCCTTCCACAGCATCAACTTCGTCACCGTGCACGACGGGTTCACCCTCAACGACCTGGTGTCGTACAACGACAAGCACAACGAGGCCAACGGCGAGGAGAACCGCGACGGCGAGAGCCACAACCGGTCCTGGAACTGCGGGGTCGAGGGCGACACCGCCGACGAGGCGGTCCTCGCCCTGCGGGCCAAGCAGCGGCGTAACTTCCTGGCCACCCTGATGCTGTCGCAGGGCGTGCCGATGATCGGTCACGGTGACGAGCTGGGCCGCACCCAGCACGGCAACAACAACGTCTACTGCCAGGACAGCGAGCTGGCCTGGGTCGACTGGGACAACGCCGACGAGCAGCTGCTGGAGTTCGTGCAGACGCTCACCGCGTTTCGCAAACGTCACCAGGTGTTCCGGCGTCGCCGCTTCTTCACCGGCCTGCCGGTCAACGGGCGCGGCATCGACGAGCCGCTGCCCGACCTGGCCTGGCACACCCCGGACGGGCGGGAGATGACCGGCGAAGACTGGGGCAATGACTTCGGCCGCTCGGTGGCGCTGTTCGTCAACGGCGAGGGCATCCGCGAGCGCGGCCAGTACGGCCAGAAGCACCACGACGCGTCGTTCCTGCTCTGCTTCAACGCCCACGACGCGCCGCTGGACTTCATCCTGCCCGGCAGCGAGTACGGCCAGAAGTGGGAACGGGTGATCAGCACCGCCGAACCCGAGCCGGGCGACGCCACGGTGATCAGCGCGGGCGGCACCATCCGGGTGCCGGACCGCTCCCTCGTCGTGCTGGAGAGGACGATCTGACATGCCGGCCACCCCTCCCAAGGCCACCTACCGCATCCAGGTCCGTCCCGGCTTCGACCTGGACGCCACGGCCGCGATCGTCGACTACCTGGACGACCTCGGCGTCAGCCACCTCTACAGCGCCCCGCTGCTGACCGCCACCCCCGGCTCCCAGCACGGCTACGACGTGGTCGACCACCGGGCCGTCAACCCGGAACTGGGCGGGGAGGCCGCCCGGCAGCGGCTGCTGCGCGCGCTACGCGACAGGCAGCTCGGCCTCGTCGTCGACATCGTGCCCAACCACGCCGGGGTCGCCGTTCCGGCCGCCAACCCGGCCTGGTGGGACGTGCTGCGCCGGGGGCGCGACTCGGCGTACGCCGACTGGTTCGACATCGACTGGGACCGGGGCCGGCTGCTGCTGCCGGTGCTGGGCGACGACCCGGCCGCCCTCGACGACCTCAAGCTCGTCGACGGGGAACTGCGCTACCACGAGCACCGCTTCCCGGTCGCCGACGGCACCGGCGACGGCAGCGCCCGGGAGGTGCACGACCGGCAGCACTACGAGCTGGTCTCCTGGCGGCGCGGTGACGCCGAGCTGACGTACCGCCGATTCTTCGCCATCGCGGGCCTGGCGGGCCTGCGCGTGGAGGACCCGGCGGTCTTCGCCGCCACCCACGAGCTGATCCTGCGCTGGGCCGCCGCCGGGGAGGTCGACGGCATCCGCGTCGACCACCCGGACGGCCTGCGCGACCCGGCCGGCTACCTGGCCCGGTTGCGGGCCGCCGCACCCGACGCCTGGCTCGTGGTGGAGAAGATCCTGGAGTACGGCGAGGAGCTGCCGGACTGGCCGGTGGACGGCACCACCGGCTACGACGCTCTGGCCGCGGTCGGCGGGCTCTTCGTCGACACCGACGCCGAGGGTGACTTCACCGCGTTGGACAACCGCATCACCGGGCAGCACACCTCCTGGGAGGACCTGACCCACACCACGAAGCTGGCCGCCGCCACCCAACTGCTCGCCGCCGAGCTGACCCGGCTGGCCGCCCTCGCCCCCGAGGTGCCCACCGAGCAGGCCCGCGCGGCGCTCGCCGAGCTGGCCGCCGCGTTCGCCGTCTACCGGGGCTACCCGCCGCACGGCGCCCGGCACCTCGCCGCCGCCCGTTCCGAGGCCGGCCGCCGCCGCCCCCACCTGGCCGCCGCCCTGGACGCTGTCACCCGCCGACTGCGTAACCCCGACGACGAGCTGGCCCGACGGTTCCCGCAGCTCACCGGCGCGGTGATGGCCAAGGGCGTGGAGGACACCGCGTTCTACCGGTGGAGCCGGTTCGTGGCACTCAACGAGGTCGGCGACAACCCCGCCCACTTCGGGGTGCCGCCGGCGGAGTTCCACCGCTTCGCCACGGCCCAACAGGTCCGCTGGCCCGCCAGCATGACCACCCTCTCCACCCACGACACCAAACGCGGCGAGGACGTCCGCGCCCGCCTCGCCGTGCTCAGCGAACTGCCGGGCCGCTGGGCCGAGCAGGTCAAGACCTGGATGGAGTACGCGCCGCTGCCCGACCCGGCCTTCGCCCACCTGCTCTGGCAGACCGCCGTCGGCGCGTGGCCGATCGAACGGGAACGGCTGCACGCGTACGTCGAGAAGGCCGCCCGGGAGGCCGGGGCCTCGACCAGTTGGGCGGACCCCGACCCGGCCTTCGAGCAGGCAGTGCACGCCGTGGTCGACCTGATGTACGACGACCCGAGCCTGCACGACGAGCTGACCGAACTCGCCGCCGCCATCGCCCCGGCCGGCTGGTGCAACTCCCTCGGGCAGAAGCTGATCCAACTCACCATGCCCGGGGTGCCGGACACCTACCAGGGCACCGAGCTGTGGGACAACTCCCTCGTCGACCCGGACAACCGCCGCCCGGTCGACTTCGACGTACGCCGAGAAATGCTGGCACGCATCGACGGCGGCTGGCGTCCCCCGGTCGACACCGACGGAGCGGCGAAGCTGCTCGTCGTGTCGCGGACCCTGCGGTTGCGGCGGGCGCACCCGGAGCTGTTCACCACCTACCGCCCGGTGCCCGCGCACGGGCCGGTGGGCCGACACGTGGTGGCCTTCGACCGCGGCGGCGTGATCGCCGTGGCGACCCGACTGCCGCTCGGGCTGGCACGCGCCGGTGGGTGGTGCGACACAGCCCTGTCACTTCCCGTTAACGAGGTGAAGGACCTGTTCACCGGCCGGGTCTACAGTGGCGGGGAGACCGCACTGGACGACCTTCTGGCCGACTATCCCGTGGCTCTGCTGGCTCCTCTCACCGCTGCCGAGGAGGCCCTCTCATGACCGAATTCTCCGTCTGGGCACCGGACGCCACCCGGGTACGGCTGCGCCTGGCCGGCGACACAGACCACGAGATGCGCGCCGCCGCCGACGGCTGGTGGCGGGTCGACGTGCCCGACGCCGGCCTCGACTACTCCTTTCTGCTGAACGACGACGAAACCCCACTGCCCGACCCCCGGTCACCGTGGCAGCCTGCGGGAGTGCACGGGCCCAGCCGCCGCTACGACCATCTTGCGTTCCAGTGGAGTGATTCCTCGTGGACGGGCCGGCAGCTGCCCGGGAGCATCCTCTACGAGCTGCACATCGGCACCTTCACCCCGGAAGGCACCTTCGACGCGGCCATCGACCGCCTCGACCACCTCGTGTCCCTGGGCATCGACCTGATCGAGCTGCTCCCGATCAACGCCTTCAACGGCGAACACAACTGGGGGTACGACGGTGTCTGCTGGTACGCCCCACACGAGCCCTACGGTGGCCCCGACGGCCTGAAACGGTTCGTCGACGCCGCCCACGCTCGCGGTCTGGGGGTGATCCTCGACGTTGTCTACAACCATTTCGGGCCCTCCGGGGCCTACGCGCCGCAGTTCGGGCCCTACCTCGCCGAGCAGAGCAACAGTTGGGGCCGCTCGGTCAACCTGGACGGCCCGCACTCCGACGAGGTACGCCGCTACATCATCGACAGCGTGCTCATGTGGCTGCGCGACTACCACGTCGACGGGCTGCGGTTGGATGCTGTGCACGCCCTGCCGGACTCGCGGGCGGTTCCTCTGCTCGAAGAGATGGCGGTTTCCGTCGAGTCCCTGTCGACGCACCTGGGGCGGCCGTTGTCGCTCATCGCCGAATCGGACCTCAACGACCCGCGGCTCATCACGCCGCGCGAGGCGGGCGGGTTCGGACTGCACGCGCAGTGGAACGACGACGCGCACCACGCCCTGCACACGTTGCTGACGGGGGAGCGGCAGGGGTACTACGGGGACTTCGGCTCTTTGGAGACGTTGTCTGATGTGCTGACCGGGGGGTTCTTCCACGCGGGGACCTGGTCCAGCTTCCGGAATCGGCATCATGGGCGGCCTCTGGATTCCCGCGTCCCTGGTCATCGGCTCGTGGCTTATTTGCAGAACCACGACCAGATCGGGAACCGGGCTACCGGGGATCGGATCTCGGCTTCGCTGTCGCCTTCGCTGCTGCGCGTTGGGGCTACGTTGCTGCTGACGGCACCGTTCACTCCCATGCTGTTCATGGGAGAGGAGTGGGCTGCCTCAACGCCGTGGCAGTTCTTCACCTCGCACCCGGAGCCGGAGCTGGCCTCTGCGGTGCGGACCGGGCGGCGGCGGGAGTTCGCGTCGCACGGGTGGCCGGAGGGGGACGTGCCCGATCCGCAGGACCCGGAGACGTTCGTGCGGTCGCGGTTGGACTGGGCGGAGCTGGACAAGCCTGAGCATGCTTCGATGCTGGCGTTTTACCAGCGGTTGATCTCCTTGCGCCGGTCGTTGCCTGACCTGTCTGATCCTCGGTTGAACGCTGTCTCTGTGCAGCATGGGGATCAGTTCCTGGTGATGCGGCGGGGGGACACGCTTGTGGTGGCGAACCTGGCTGGGCGGGGGCAGGGAGTGTCGCTGCCTGGGGTGGCTCGGCGGGTGCTGCTGGCTACGGGGGAGGGGGTCACCGTGATGCGGGACCGGATCCAGTTGCCGGCAGAAACTGCGGCGATTGTGGCACTCTGAAGCCCTTCGACTTGACGATCTTGGAGATGTCACTCAGGCGGCACGCGATCTGTTGCTGGCGAGCCCTCGCTTGACGGTACTTTGAACTCTTTTAGGCTGACATCCAGCTGCCAATGATGCTCACCATGGCGGTTTCTTCGACGGTTCGTCGATGCGCCAGTATTGTGCTGGCGAAGCGCTATTTTATCGATAAACTTCTGCATCTCGAATATCGAGGGCTGGCCGGAACGCCGGGTGTACGGTGAATCCTGTTACTGACCGAAGATTGCTGATGTGATCCGGGAAGCTTGGGTCATCGTAATTGTAAATTGCCGGGTCGTCGACCATTACGGTCGGGTCGTATGTATCGGGGTTCGAAACGATACAGCCAATGAAGCCGAGGTTGTGTAGCAGTCGAACAAGCCCCTGGCAGGCTATGGTTGGATCGTCTGATGACGACGCAAGATACATGGGCTCGCTAATACTCTCTAGCCACGCCCTGCCGATGTATTCCTGATCGGCAATGAGAAGCGCGCACTCGACCAAACGTGCTTCCATCTCCTTCCAGTCAAGGGTGTGGGGAGATCCCGAGAACTTCTTGAAAACCTGATCGATGCCCGGGAAGGTTGGTTTCCATTCATCTCGGAGAGCAAGTAGCCGATCTTTTGAGTACTCTGATTCAGCCGTTTTGATCCCGTTCCAGGTCAATTTTTCCTTCCCATTGGCCCTTTCGAAACATTTATTTAAGAAGATGATGGCGTCACGGGGTCGGAGTAGTGTGCGATTCAAGACATAGTCCAGAGGGTCCTTCCTCTTGTCGTTCATCCGGGGCAGCAGATCGGCCACCGAGCTGATGTTCCCCAAGCCGTGCCGGCCGGCGGCAAGAACAGCCCGGTTGTCAAGTAATTCTCGAAGCTCGTGCTTCGTCCATTTGATGTGGTGGCTGACGTCCCGGAACTTCTCCTCCTGGCCGCCGGTGCGCCCGAAGTCGAGAGCTTCGAAGATGTTCGTCCGCAGTGCTACGATGATCTTGAGGTTAGCAACTCTATTCAGGTCGGATACGGCTCGGAACAGGCAGCGGATTAGATCGTTGATAACCTCCTGGTCCGCCCAGTCTCGATCTAGATCATCGATAACTATATATGTATAGTGCTGTACATTGTCAAGGATGTCTTCGTTTAGTACGCGCTCCATTTTATTGAGGCGCGGTATTTGTGTTTCATTAATTAAGCGTTGAAATCGATTTACAAGCTCAGAGCGTCTCTCTGTCGATTCTGTCGATGAATCCCCTCCATTAAGTGAAAGTGCGCCGATGCCTGCTGCGAGCTTGCCGCCTGCCTCAGCCTTCACTTGGCTTTCAAACTTCTCTATTATTTCGGTAACTCTCTTATCCGTCTCCTGCCAGAACTTACCTTCAAATTCTTCAAGGTATTTCAGCGCTTCTTGCTTGCTTCGGTCGCGCTTTATCTTCTCCATTAGAAGTGCCATAAATCGCTGCTTGGCGTCGAGAGAGTCGACTCTGTAGCGGTGTTTGATGATCTCAATAATCAGAACGTGCTTCCAGAGTGCTATGAAGAGTGAGTCCAAATGGACGTTCAGTGCCTTGAGGAATTGAATGGCTTGCGTCTCGGTGATGTATGTCAGTGCCAGGTCTTCTGGGATGAGGCGAATCAGGTGTTCCCGTTGATCGATTTCTAGCTGACGGAAGAGCGCTGACTTGCCGCTGCCGGTACGGCCAATAATAAAGCATCGTTCGTCCTCTTTTGAGAGGATTGCCCGATACAGCCAGGTTTCATAAAAGGCGTCGAGAAACTGACCGTCGTGTTCGGCGGCGCCCCGGCCCAAGGTGAAGTCGTTGCGGATGCGTTGCTTCGGGTGTCGACTAGGCATAAGGGCTCCTTCTGGTCAGGGGCCAAATAGAAGGGCTCACCCTATACAAGGACATTGCCTAAGGGGGCCAGGCTGGGAGCTAAGGTCAACATTCAGACAACCGCCTTGCGCCGCCCGGCCCCGTAGGGCACTGCAAGGACGTTTGGCGAGAGGCGCGACCCTCTCGAGCTGGGGCCTGGGCGCCCTGCTGCTCACCCCGGCATCGTCGAAGTTGGCCCACGGGTGCCAAATGAGTTGAGGTAGTACTTGTTGATCTATGTTTCGATACCACGGTGGTTGCCGCGAGTCCTGAAGGCCGGCCGGTGCTAGTCGTAGCGGCCGGTCACCCGCTGCTGCCTTAAGGCGCCCGCGCCTGTAGGGACTCGTCCGAAATGGTCACGTGTCCGGCCAGTAGACGGATAGCCCGGACGCAAGCAGTTGAAATAGCATGCTGAGTTTGGTGATAAGCATTCCAGCTGTCCGAACATCGATGGCTGCTGGGGTTGTCCGAGAGTCATTTTCGCGCGTATAGTGCGTTGCTTGTGGATGAACTCAGCAACATTGCTCTTGCACTTGCCATTGGCGTGCTGGCAGCACTGCTACCGTCAGTTTCCGTAGTCTTAGATCGCATCCGAGGAAAAGTATCTGCACCTCTGCCGGAGTTGACGCTAGAAAGGCGCTTGGCTGATCTGGGCGAGCTAATGCGATCTTCTTCGGTTTTGTTGGAAGAGGTTCAAGCTGAGATTCAGGCTCGGATTAGCCTCGCCGATAAAGCTAAGCGTGATGCAGCAGAAGCCGAGAGTTTGGCTCAGATGAACGACGCCCAACGGATTGCTGTGGCCCGGTTGGTTAGGGCAGAATTGGCGGTTGAGGTTAGGAAAAGCTCTACCCGATCTTTCTGGCAGGGATTCGCCGCGAATTTCGTTTTCTTCGCTCTGGGTGTAATCGCGAGCATCGTCACCACGATGTACTTGGAAAAATGATCTTGCGCCTGGCCATCAGGTGTACCTTGCTAGCATTCCGGAGGTCAAGACTTGGTCTTGTTGCATGGGTGTTGCGGGGCTAGCCGGAGCGGCCTCTTGTGGTCGATCGAGTATTGATGACGGCGGCTGTGACGGCGCGAAAGGCGCCAGGGGGCGCGAGGCATCGGAATCGGCCCACGTCATGCCAAGGAGGGTAGTCGTGCCGACACAGCAGATTGGACGTGCGCCAGGGGCCACGGTGGAGCTTCATCGGTGTACCGTCCCAAACTGCGGGGACAGCAGAACATGGCCGCTGTCCTGGTCCTCTACCTTCAGGTTGGCGAAGGCATGGTGATGAAGCCGGATACCATCGGTGCCAGGATCCGGTACTGGCGGATGCGCCGTGGCGGCATGACTCAGGCCGTCCTCGCTGGGCTTGCTGGTGTTACTCAGTCATACGTGTCGCAGGTCGAGTCGGGTCGGAAGACCATCGACCGCCGCTCCACTCTGGTCGCTTTCGCGGCAGCCCTCCAGGTCACAGTGGCCGACCTGCTCGGCCAGGGCACCGAACCCGGTGATCCGGCCCGCGAGAGCGCTGCCGAGTGTGTGCCTGCGATCTGGTCGGCCTTGATCGAGATCGAGGACGGCGAGCGCCGTCCGTCGACCTACACAACGGAACACCTGACAGCCGAGATCGCCCGAGCCGAGCAGCTTCGTACCTCGTGCAACTACCCGCGCATGGCCTGCATGCTTCCGGGCCTACTGCTCGAAGCCGCCGCAGTAGGCGGCAGCGTGCTCGTCCAGGTCGCCTACCAAGCAGCCACCTGCCTGCGGAACCTCGGCTACCGCCACCTGGCCCTCAACGCCGCCCGGCTCGCTGGGGCGGTCGCCGAAGACACCGAGGATCCGGCATGGATCGCAGCCTCTCGCTTCGCCTATGCGCAAAGCCTTCCGATCGAGTCCGCATCGGTCGCGGCCCGTGCCGCCGACCGGTCGCTGACCGAGCTGCAAGCCGCCGCCGACGACGAGCGAGTGCGACAGATGCTCGGACAGCTCCATCTTTCGGCAGCGTTGACGTCGACGGTAGGCGGTCGTTTGGACGTGGCTCGCGATCACCTCGCCGAGGCAGCCCGCGAGGCGGCAACGCTCGGGGATCCGGTCGACGGCGCCGGCTTCAACGGCTGCGGGTTCGGTCCGACCAACGTCGGGCTCTGGGAAATGTCCATCGCCGCCGAGCAGGGCGAGTCCGGCCGGGTCATCGAGCTGTCTCGGAAGGTTCGACCGCAGGTGCTCGCAGCGTCGATCCGCCAGCAGTCCTACTGGCTCGACCTCGGTCGGGCCCTGGCCGACGGCGGTCGCCGAGATGTTGAGGCCCTGGCTGCATTCGTACAGGCCGAGCGGGCCGCCCCGATTCCGTTCGCCATCAACCCCCTCGCCCGCGACGCCGTGGTGACACTGGCGCAGCGCGCCCAGCGCCGAGCCATCCCCGACGACCTGCGGCTGCTCGCCGGCCGCATCGGCATCAACCTGGCCGCATAACTTCCAGTAATCACCGCATCACTAATCCGCTCTACTGTCCGGTTTGGGACGTGAGCACGTCCTGGCCTGGGAGGGCAGCGAGCCTCCCGGAACTATGACGGAGGAGGCGGGGATGAGCGGGCAGGACGACAACGCTCCGGATAACAAGGGTGAGGCGGCCGAGCGGGAGGCCGCCAAGCAGCGTCTCCTGGCGCAGGCCGAGGCGGAGCGCGTACCGGTGGAGGACACGACCCGCGCGGTCCCGGACCGGCGGTGGCGGCGTGACCAACGATGACCTTCCAATTGGCCGGCGAGTGGCGCGGTGGCGGGTGCGGCGGTCGATGACGCAGCAGATGCTCGCCGACCGGCTGCGCAGGTCGAAGAGTTGGGTGGACAAGGTGGAGCGGGGTGTACGCGCCCTGGACCGGTACTCGGTGATCCAGGAGTTGGCTGATGTCCTGCGGGTCGACCCGGAGGTGCTGCTCGGCCAGCAGCGCAGCGCCTCGGCGGGCACGCCGGACTGGGTGGACGACATCCGGGCCGCTCTCGCCCGCTACGAGACCCCGCAAGTCCCAGCGCAGACGGACGAGCTGCGGAGGCAGGTCGGGTATGCCTGGCTGAGCTACCAGCACGCGCACTACGGGCAGTTGGTGCGGGTGGTGCCGGGTCTGCTCGACGCCGTCCAGGGCGCCCGGACACCGGAGTTGCTGGTGCAGGCGAACCGGATCACCTCGTCGTTGCTGGTGAAGCTCGGCGAGGCCGACCTCGCCTGGCTGGCCGCCGACCGGGCGATGTCCGCCGCCGCCGACGACCCGATCCTGGCGGCAACGGCGGCCATCTCGGTAGCCCAAGCGATCCGCGCGTCGGGCCGCGACCGCCTCGCACTGACCGCGACGCTCGCCGCCGCGAACCGCATCCTCCCGGCCCCCTCCCACCTGACTGATCATGAGGTTGACGGGCCGCGTGGAGATCAAACCGCCCGTCAACCTCATGATCAACGGGGCGAGGGTGCGCTTGCGCGGCAGCGGTCGGTGGGGGAGTGGGCCGTGGGTGGGACGTTGCTGCTCCAGGCCGCACTGGCCGCCGCCGGCTGCGGCGACACTCGCCGCGCCGATGAGCTGATCGATCGGGCCGCGGGGGTCGCCGCCGGGCTCAGGGGGTACGACGATGTGTACCGGACCAGCTTTGGGCCGGTCGCCGTCGAGTTGGCGCGGGTGCTGGTGGCGGCGCAACGGGGTGATGCCGTCGAGGCGCTCCAAAGGCATTCGACAGTTGTGCGGCGGGAGTCGTGGCGGCGGTTGCCGGCCGAGTATCGGGGTGCGTACCTGGTGGACGTCGCACGGGCGTACCTCCAGGTGGGTGACCTGCGCGGGGCGGCACGGGCCCTGGTGGACGCGGACAGTGTCGCGCCGGCCGAGGTTCGGTGTCGGCCTCTGGCGCGTACGGTGATCGCCGATGTTGCCCGCGCGCAGCCGGCGCCGGCCGGCGTGGCGCGACTGGCGGCGCTGGTCGGCCTCACCCGCTGACTGGACTGTCTCGACCCGGTGTTGCCTGCCTTCCATACCGTGTCTCCCAGCGGGCGTAGTCACCTGGCGACAGTGAGGGCAGACTCATGTCCACGATGCGATGGCGGACAGGCGGTCGGAATATGCGCGTCATCCCGATGCGTGACATGGATGATCTGCACCGCTATGTGCACGAACACGGGACGACCGACCTGATCCTGGATGTGGAACCGTGGCTCGTCCACTGGTCCGAACCGACCGAGGCGCTGGTTCCCCGCTTGGCCAGTTGGCATAACCCGGCCTTTCCGCAGTGCACCGTCCGGCTGTGTACCAACTCGACTCGCTTCAGGTCGCTGGATGTACCCGTGCGTCTGATCAGTGCGGCCCGCAAACCCCGCACCGCTCGATGTCACCTCGACCGGCTGGGCGAGCGCCCGTTGGTGGCCGGTGATCTGCTACTACTCGACGGCCTGCTGGCCCGCCGGGTGCCGGCCGACTTCGCCTGGCTGCAGTGGCGCGGCGTGAGCCCGCCATGGCCGCGTGCGCTGCGGGTTGCGGACCGGTTGGCGGCGTCGCTGTTGCTCGTGGGCAGGTGACCGGGTGTCGATGCCAAGCCGCACGCTGGACGCCCTGATGCTGGACTACAGCGAGGCCCGCGACGACGAACGGAGTTTCGCTGCCGTACAGGGGTCGGTGGTTGCCCTCGCCCTGACGGGCGTGGCCCTGCTCGGAGCGCTCGCGAACGAGGTCGCCGACGGGAAGCGTGTACCGCCCCCGCTGGTCGCCGGAGCGCCACTGATCATCTTGTGCATTCTGGCGTACGGCCAGGCGATGGGTGCGCTGGCTGTGCTGCGCAGCTTCTACCTGCGCTCGCTGGAGCGGGAGATTCGCGGCCAGCTGGAACTGCGCGACCTGGCCGGCTACCCAGCGCTGCAACCGCTGAGTTATGCCGAGCTGACGGTCTCGTACACCACCTTGGCCAGGGGCCGGGGATTCGGCAGATTCATGGCACTGATGATCTTTGTGTCCCTGTGGTTGGTGTTCGGTGGCCTAACCCTGTTCCTTGCTCTCTGGCTTACCCCGCCCTGGCAGATCGCCATGGCGGTCGTGTACGGCGGCGGGGCGCTGACCATCTTCACCGACACGGTTCAGACAAACATGCGCGGGCGCTCCTTCTTTCACAGGCAAGTCGCGCTGACCAGCCGACGACAAAGCGGCTCGATGCTGCCCAGCGGCTCGCCGACGCCAGCCCTCAGCAAGAAACTCCTCCGGTACTTGGTCTTGCCCCGCCCCGACGACCTCGTCAAGGCGCTGTTCGTGGTGGCCGGCATCGCCGTAGCGCTGACCGTCGGTCGAGACGGGCGGCCGGCCCCGACTGCCGGCGCATTGGTGCTCTTCGTCATCGCCGTGGAATGGCTCGTCTACCAATCTCGGTACCAGTGGAACGACATACGGGGCATCGCCGAAGATGCTCAGGCGCCAAGCAGTGCCCAGCGGGGCCGACTGCCGGGCGGTGCGGCAAGCGTCCCGGCGTCGCTACTGACAATGCTGCTGCGCATGATCGCGATGAGCTGGGTCGTAGCGCTCGGCTGGCCGGGCGAGCCGCGGGTGTCCCGCGCGGATCTTGTGCTGCTGATCGCAGTGCCCTTGATCTATGGCGTGGGCATCGCGTACGAGACGATTCGGCACACCGCCCGACTTGCCAAAGACTCGAGGTGGTCGAATCTGCTGTTGACACTCGGGGTGGTCGGTATCGGATACCCGGTTCGGTTCGCGCTCGGGTGGTGGGCCGCGGGTGGGCCGACGTGGAACCTGTCGCTCGGCTGGCTGTTGGTCGCCTGCTGGGGCCTCGGCCTGCTCTTCGTGTCGCTCACCTGGATCTTGGAATTCGCCGACCACATTAACTCGTACGTCGACGGAGACCGCTCTGCCTATCGCGTGAGCCCAACGATTCTGAGTAAGCCCCACCTGCTTCGCCTCGCGACGCTGTGTGGCATTCGATCCGAAACCTCGGACCTGACTGGCTCGGACCCGGTCGACGGCGGCGACTTGCGCATCATCTCGCGTACCAGGTTCCGGCCATGGTGCCCGTGGAGGTTCGGCGGCGCGGTCTGGTACATCGCGGTATCGCTGTCCCTGAGCGACCTTCTCGACGCCGCCGAGTTGCGACTGTGGCCGTGGGGTCTCGCCGCCGCCGTGATGCTCGCGCTCCCCATCAACAGGAGAGGCGGCCTCCTGTCCAACCTGGCCGCGAGCCTGGTCCTCACCACCGGGGTGGTGTGGTCTCTGTGGATCACCGCACCGACCGGCGGCCTCGCGGACCGGCCAGCAGCCGTCGTCACCCTGTTCGTGGTTGCCCTCCTACCGTCGGTGCTGTATCTCAACTTCTACTTCTCGACCTACCGAAGCACTCGTGCGGTAGCAGAACGAGTGATCCTCACGGCCGTTGGCGTCCTGCGGTGGCTGGCGCTGTGGTTCGTCGGCGCACCACGCCGCGCCACAGCTCCTTCGATGGACGTCCGAACAGATCCGAAGCCCTCGACTCCCACGACTCCACCGGACAGCGGGAGTGCCGCAGGGGCTATGGCTGATACGGCGGCGCCCGCAGATGATCAGCCGGTTGGCGACGCCGTTCCCGTGCCACGGCAGGCCGGGAACCAATCGCTGGATTAGCGGATCAACGATGCGATCCGTCAGCTCAGCACTTGGCGGGCCTCACCCGCTGACTGGACGGCTGCGCGACAATACTCTCACAGGCCGTGCTTGTGATCATCCCGCCAACGGGCACCGAGACCACCACCATGCTTGATGCGCATCCTCTTACCCGAGGGCGGATCCTGATGATGCGCTGATGCGCGGTCCTGACCCCGATGCCCGGCATCGCGGTCAGGACCGCAGCCCGGTTCCTGCTCGACCGGCGACGGAAGCAGCTTCGCCGCCCCGGCCACCTTGCCCACTGTAGGGCCCGCCCCGGTGATCCCACGGCCCTGCCACCGGTTCAGGCCTCGGCGGGTCAATCCCGCCGCGGACTCACAGAATCGTTGTCAGCACGCCTCCATCGACGCGTACCGCCGATCCGTTGATTGCGGACGCGGCGGGACTGGCGAGGAAGGTCACGGTGTTTGCGATCTCACTCGGCTCGATGAAGCGTCCCAGCAGGGAGGTCTGGTTGGCGCCGATGATCGCCACTTTCAGGTCGTCCTCCAGCAGGGATTGGGCATCGGCCAATGACCTGACCGTTTCGGCGACGCCGGCGGAATATGTGGGGCCGCCCAGCACCGAGTTGACTGTCACCGCAGTGCCCTTCGTGAGCTTCGCCAGGCCGTTGCCCACTGCGAGCATCGCCGTCTTGGACGTGCCGTAGTGGAGCATGTCGGCGGGAATGTTGACGCCCGACTCGCTGCTCACGAACACGATCCGGCCCCACCCCCGATCGAGCATTGCCGGCATGAGGTGCCGCGCGAGCCGGACCCCGCTGAGCACGTTCACCTCGAAGTAGAGCCGCCACTCCTCGTCGGAGATGAGTTCGAAAGGTTTGAGCTCGAAGAGCCCGACGTTGTTGATGAGAATGTCGACGCTGGGCAGTTCGTCGCACAGCCTGTCGACGTCATCGACAACCGAGAAGTCGGCTTGGATGCCAGTGACGGATACGTGGGGCGCCTCCCGACGCAACACGTCGACAGCCTCGGCCAGCTTTGCCGGGTCGCGGCCGTTGAGGACCACGTTGACACCCTCGCCGGCCAGGGCCTTCGCGGTTGCGAAACCGATGCCTTGACTGGATCCGCTGATGAATGCGGTCTTGCCACTGAGCTGTAGGTCCACGTGCTGTTCTCCTAGTGAGTGGTCGCCGATCGGTGCACCTGCCGGACGTCGGCAGGCGTTCCTCTCGACCTTGCCGCAGACCGATGAGCATCTGATGAGCACCGCGTCAGTGGCTGACGCTCATGTGGTCGGACCGTTGGTACCTGCGGCCACGGCCGATTGATCTGACTGCGAGGAAAGTCCCGCCTCGGGGTTCCTGGGTCTTTCGTGCCGGTCCGTGGTGTTGACCCACCCCAACCGGGCGCTTCGCACGGCGGCCGTGGATACCGCCACCGCACTCCACATTCTGGGTCGGAGCCGCTGTGCACGACGCCGGTTCGGCCGGATCGATCATCGCTGGCCGCTGCCGGCGGCGACCCGATCCTGGCGGCAACGGCAACCATCTCGGTAGCCCAGGCATTTACGCGCCTCCGCCTGGGACCGGCGATCGTGGCGGTGGTCGCCGCACCCTGATGGGAGATGCATAAAGAACTAATATAAATCTGCTATGCTTCAGCCGTGAGTCGCCGAGACGCCGCGTACGGCGCTTCCGATGCCATCGGGTCAGCCCTCTACGGTCTGGCCACCAGGGCGGTGAGACGCCTTCCCCGCGACATGAGCCTGACGTCCGCCGCCACCCTGGCCACCCTGGACAAGACCGGACCCCGACGGATCACCGATCTGGCGGTGGCCGAGGGCGTCACCCAGCCCGCGATGACCGTCCTGGTCCGGGTGATGGAGGAATCCGGGCTGGTCGAGCGAAAGGGCGATCCGTCCGACAAACGGGTCACGCTGGTGTGCCTGACCGAGGCCGGCGCGTCGTACGTCCGGGCGCGACGCCAGGCGGGCGTCGACGCGTACGCGCGGTTGATCGACGAGCTAACCGGTGACGAGGTCGAGGCGTTGGCAGCAGCCCTTCCGGCGCTGCTGCATCTGGCGGAGCTGGAAAGCCGCGCCGGAGAGGAGTCGGAACGGTGACCGCGGCCGCGCCCCATGACCAGCCCATGAGCACTGCCCTGAAACGTTCCGAGGCACGTCTGCTGGTTCCCGCCTTGATGTTCATCGCCCTGGTCGTTGCGGCGGTCGCCAGCCTCGGGACGCCGCTCATCACCAGCGTGGCGACCACGTTCCACGTCTCCCTCGACAGCGCGCAGTGGACGCTGACCATCGCCCTGCTCAGCGGCGCCGTCGCCACACCCGTCCTCGGCCGGCTCGGAGCCGGTCCGCACCGCCGGGCCACGATTCTCGCCACGCTGGCGATCGTCGTCGTCGGCAGCGCGCTCACCGTGCTGCCGCTGCCGTTCGCCTGGTTGCTCGTGGGCAGAGCAGCCCAAGGCGTCGGACTCGGTCTCACCGCGCTGATGATGGGCGTGGCCCGCGACCATCTTCCCGAGGAGCGCAGCGCCGCCACGATCGCCCTGATCTCAGTGGTCTCCATCATTGGAGCCGGCGTCGGCTACCCGCTGGCCGCACTGTTCGCCGAGTTCGGCGGAGTGCGGGCCGCCTACGGCCTCGGCCTGCTCGTCACCGCCATCGCCTTCGTGACCGCGTGGCGCTCCATGCCCGCAGCTCCCGAAGGCCGCTCCGCTCACGTGAACCTGGCCGGCGCGCTCGTCCTGGCGGGCGGACTGCTCATCGTCCTGTTCCTGGCCGGCGAGAGGAGCCTGTGGAGCCGACACCTCGCCGTGGCGGTGACCCTTGCCGTCGCCGCCGTCCTCCTGCTCTGCGTCTGGACCGTTTCCGAACTGCGAACCAAGACGCCTCTGGTCGACGTCCGGGCGGTACGGCACCCGGCGGTCGCCGGCGCGAACATCGCCATGTTCGTCGGCGGGTGCGGCATGTACCTCCTGCTCACGCTCATCACCCGCTACGCGCAGACGCCGCACAGCGCCGGCTACGGCTTCGGACTGACCACCTTCGTGGCGGGGCTGGTCCTCATCCCGTTCTCCGTCCTGGGGTTCGTCGCCGGCAAGCTCACGCCGTGGGTCCGCGAACGGATCGACGGCCCCCTGCTCCTGGCCGGCAGCGCCGCCATCGTCGGCGGCGGGTTCGTCCTGTTCGCCACCGCCCGGTCCAACCTGGCCGAACTGCTCGCGGCCATGGGCGTGCTGGGCTTCGGCGTCGGCAGCTTCTCGGCCGCCATGCCCGGCGTCATCCTGGCCGTCACCCCCAAGAGCGAGACGTCGAGCGCCATGAGCTTCAACTACGTCGTCCGCAGCGTCGGGTACTCCCTGGGCAGCGCCATCGGCGGTCTGGTCCTGGCCGCCGGCACCGCCACGGGCCGCCTCTTTCCGAACGACGACGCCTACACGACCGCGGCGCTGGTCGGCGTCGCCGCGATGGCGATCACGACGATGGCCAGCCTCGCCCTCGCCCGCCGACGCTCACCCGAGACCAATCCGAGCACAGCCCCAGTCGGTGTGCCGGGCCTGGGCCGGTCGAATCGAACCGGAACCTGAGGATCGAAGCCGTCCGACTTCGACACCGTCCTCGTCGGCTCGCTGACCCACAGCGTGCCGGCCATCGGATCCGAGCATATTCCTGAGCATCAATTCCCAACACAGGAGGTACCGTGGCCAAGGGCTACTGGGTCAGCGCCTACCGCACCATTTCCGACCCCGAGAAGCTAGCCGCCTACAACAAGCTGGCCCCTGCGGCCGTCAAGGCCGGGGGCGGGCGGGTGCTTGCCCGCGACGGTCGCGTCGTCGCACACGACGCCGGAATCGCCGGGCGCACCATCCTGATCGAGTTCGACAGCTTCGAACAGGCGGTCGCCGCACATGCGAGTGCGGCCTACCAGGAGGCGCTGGCCGCACTTGCTGACGGCGTCGAGCGCGACTTCCGCATCATCGAAGGCCTCGACTGACGATCGAGGCTGCATCGGTGATGCCGGATCACCTCGTCGCTGCTGGTGAAGCTCGGCGAGGCTGACCTCGGGTGGCTGGCCGCCGACCGGGCGACGTCCGCCGCCTGACCCTGGCCGCAACGCTCGCCGCCGCGATCCACATCCTCCCAGCCCCCTCCTACCCGGGTGATCATGAGGTTGGCGGGCTTCGTGGAGATCAAAGCGTCCGTCAACCTCATGATCACCGGGGCGGGGGCAGGGTTGCGGCTGAGGTTCGGTGTCGGCCTCCGGCGCGTACCGTGATCGCCGATGTTGCCCGCGCGCAGCCGGCGCCGGGCGGTGTGGCGCGACCGGCGACGTTGGTCGGCCCCACCCGCTGACGGCCGCTGGCCTCGGCACCGGCCTCGCTCTGGGACTACCGGGCGTTGCGCCGAAGGCGTGCCCGCTCGAAATCGGCGACATTCGACATCCAGGGACCGTGCTGTTCGAGTGCGGCGCAGCCGCCGCCGACGAAGGCGCTCACCAGGTTCCGGTATCCGCCGATCCCGTCAACCAGGCTGTACTCGACCTGGTACTGCGGATCCGACCCGGCTTCCCGGTGTCGCACCGTCGTGATCCGGGCGATGGAGTCCGCGGAGAAGTGCAGCTGAATCCCCTCGCCCATCTCCTCGTCCTCAATGGTGAACACCTCGTTGTCTCCGGCAGAGCGATCGGCGACTGCTATCAGCTGTTCTACAACGGCTGGGCGCCACAGCGCGGGGAGTGTTTCCGCTACGGCGGGCCGCACGTTCCGGACCCGGGCGCGTTCCACTTCGCCATCCCCGTCTCCAGCTACCAATAGTCCTCCGTGGTGCCGCGGTCGTACCGCCGGTTTGCTTCGGCCTGAGCCGACAACTACTCGGCTTCGACCTCGGTGCGGTAGACAGTTATGCCGCGTCGCTGATAGTTGCGTGGAGCATTCGGATGGTCCAACGAGCAGGTGTGCAGCCACCCCCTGCGCACGGCCGGAGAGCCCAGGGCCTCAGTGTCCCAGGCTTGCCGGATGGTCAGCGTCAGCGCATGGCCGCCGAGACCCTTTCCGACATGTTCCGGCATCAGTCCGAAGGCGGTGATCTCCACCTCTCCGTCCGGGTGGGGTTCCACATTCGCCACCCCCACGGTCTCGTCCCTGAGGGTGATGAACCGGTACTGGCGCAGCGGACGAGACTGCATCAGCTCCTGCCACTCTTCGCTCGTGCGAGCCGCGCAACGCCACCCGTGGGGCGCCCATCGACGTGCCCGATGGCGTCGCTTCGACACCATCCCGCGACCGGTCGAGGCCGGAGCGGGGTTTCCGGGAACGTGAGATTCGGGCATGTACCTGGGCACTGCTGGAGGGGAGACACAGCAATGCTGGTAACTGGTTATCTCGGCGCGGTGCTCATCGGTGCCCTCGTCGGCCTGCTCGGCCGACTCATCCTGCCGGGGCGGCAACGGATCGGCTTCTTCGCCACGTTCGTCATCGGCGTCGGCTCGGCCGTGCTGGGCACAGTGGTCGCCAGGGCGCTTGATATCGACGACGGCGCCGGCGTGGAGGTGTGGGTGCTGCGCTGGGACTGGGTCGTGCTCGCGATCCAGGTCGGCGTCGCGATCATCGCCGTGGCGCTGGCGAACATGCTCACCTTCACCCGGCTTGCCGGCGGCGACGACAAGCCCCGTCGGCGGGCCCGTCGCAGCCAGGCCAAGAGCTGAAGAAGCCCCCGGCTGGAACACGTCAGGTGCCCAGACTGGACAGGATCTCCGCTATGGCTTGTTGGGAATCGCGGCGGCCGGTGCTGTCATGCAGTTGGAGGGCGCGAGTGAGGTCGGCACGGGAGCGGGCTGGGGACGCTGATAGGCCCCACCCGCTGACCGACGGGTGTCTCTAGACTGTCCCTGATGCTTCCCCTGAATGACTGCGGGCCGCTTGGCCGCCGGCCGTCCGAGTCCGGGCCGAACTGCCGCCTGAATATGGTGCGCGATGAGTGCTGTGAGGGCTGACGTGGAGATCGTTTCATTGGAGGCCGCGACGGCGGTTGGCGTCGAAACGGTGGGCGGCAAGGCTTTCGCCCTCGCCAGGTTGATGCAGCACGAAGTTCGGGTACCGCCGGGGTTCTGCGTCACCGTGCGGGGTATGGAGCGCTTGGAGTCCGCCCAGGTCGCGGCCGAGCTTGCCGAGGCCCTCACCGCGCTCGGCGAGGGCAAGGTCGCCGTGCGTTCGTCCGCCGTCGCGGAGGACGGCAAGCACGAGTCGTACGCAGGGGTGTTCCGCACCGTTCTCGACGTGGCACCGGAGCCGGACGGCGTCCGCCAGGCGTTGCACGCGGTGTACCGGTCGCTGAATGAGGGACCTGCCAACTCCTACCGCCAGGCCATGGGCCTCGCGCCATCGAGGATGTCCGCGATCGTCCAGCCCATGATCCGTGGTGAGTGTGCCGGCGTCATGTTCACCCGTGACCCGGTGACCGGTGACCGACAAGTCGTCATCGAAGCTGTCGTGCCCGGTGCCGGGGCCGGTCCGGCCGACTACGTCGTTCTGGAGCCGAGCGGAGCCCTCGTCACCCCCGACGTCGAGGACGTGTCGCCCGCCCTTGCGCCGCTGCTCCCCGAGCTCGCCAGCGTGGCGCGAACCTGCGACGAGGTTCTCGGTGAGGGGCAGGACATCGAGTGGGCCGCGCGCGACGGCGACCTGTGGATCCTGCAGAGCAGACCCATCTCATTCCTCAGCTGACACCGGCTCGCCGCCCTCACTCGCTGAGGAGGCGGATGAACACCGACGAGAAGAGCAGCGCGAGCAGCATCGCCGCGAGGAAGAAGTAGACCAGCGAGATCAGATCCATGATTCCGTACGCGGTATAGCGCTGTGGATCCGGAGTGACAGTGGACAGCAGGGTGTAGTGCAGTGTGCGTCCGTACTGGACGTTCGGCTTACCGATGTCCACGACGGATGGTGCCGTTTGCGGCGCCGCGACCCGGGCGGCTGCGGTCACCGCCGGGCGGGTGGGCGTCGTGTAGAGCACCCCATTCGAGCTAGACGTGGCTCCGATGATGGTGGTGGCGATGGTGAAGATCAGCCACAGCACAACAAGATTGCGTACGATCCTGCCGGGCCGCACACCGTACCCGCTGATCACCTCGGCGAGGTATGCCCCGGCGGTGCGGACGGCCGTCTTCACCATGCTCTCTCGAAAGCGACCCAGTGTCAGGGGACTGAGCCGGTAGTAGGAGCGGGTCAGCCAGTACCGCTCCTGGTAGAGACAATGCAGGGCGGCTTCGCCGTTCTGATTCTCCCGGTACAGCCGCTTGAGGCGGTTGTAGACCTGCGATTTCTGGAGTGCCGCTTCCTGCGGTTCCAACTCTGTGAACGTGTGTCGATAGTTGCCAACCTGGTAGTCCTGCTGACACAGATCCGCCGTCGGGCCGATCTGCTGACCGAAGGCGATGGCCCTGATGTAGTCGGGGTGGGTTTCGCTGACGATGACCGTCCGCCTCCGCTCCTCAATGGAGAAGTTCAGGAGCTGGGCGTACGTGACGTTGGCGGTGGAGTTCAGCAGCCATCCGTAGATGAAGCTGTGCGTGAAGTTGGCCCGGGTCAGGTTGGCGTTGTCCAACTCGGCGGCGTACAGCACGGAGCGCGAGAAGTTACATCGATAGAGGTCGGCCCCGGTGAAGTTGGCATGGCTGAGGTCGCTGTTCGAGAAGTCGCAGTCCTTGAGAACTGCCTCCGTGAAGTCGACGCCTACCAGACATCGGTTGGAGAAGTCCACGCCGACGAGTGTCTTGCCGCGGAACTGGTCGGGCGACCAGGTGCCGGTATAGGGGTGTGTCGTCACGCTGTCAGGTCCCCCACCTGTGTTGGGTGGTGTAGCGGAAATCGCCGACGATAATCCATTGGGTTTGGTGCCTTGCGGGGCGAGGAGAGGCGGTACAGGAGAAGGAAGCAGTATGGCGTAGTGGGGGAGAAGCCCCGTGTCAGTTTCTTGACAGAGATCTCGAAGACAAGCGGTGCCTCGCCGGTGGAGCCGAAACCGGGGACGACGAAGTTCGACGACCCCAGCAGCTCCAGCCCGAGCCGCGCGTAGCGCGACCGGGTGTGCAACGACGCGGCGAGGCCGCCGCCGAGAACAAACCTCTCCCTCGTGATGCCGAGATAGAAGGACCCCGGATCGAGGCAGAGATCGGTGGGATCCAGCGGGTCGGACGACGCCGCATTCGTGTCACGCAGATCGACCTCGTCGGTGAGCCGGTGAATATCCGCGATGTGCAGTCCGAGTCGGTGTTCGTCGAGGAAAACCGGCTCGACGCCGTCGGGCGTCGACAGGCTCAGCTCACCGGATTGCCTCAGCCGTGCGAAGTCCTCCCGGCTGCACAGGTGCATGGACGTCTCCTCGCCGCTGGGCTCCTTCGGGTCTGTCTATCGAATGATATGGATCAGGGCAGCACCCGGACCAGCCCGGCGTCCGCATTGACTTCGATCATCGCGCCGTCAGGAATGATCTCCGTTGCGTTGGTGGTGCCGACAACGCATGGAATGGCCAGCTCACGGCACACGATCGAGGCGTGGCTCAACACCCCGCCACGGTCGGCTACCAACCCACCGGCTTTGGCGAGGAGGGGCACCATGTCCGGGGTGGGTTCGACGCAGACGAGCACTTCCCCGGGGGTGAGCTGGGCCGAAGCGACGTCCTCGAACACCACGACCCGCGCCCTTCCGGTGACGCTGCCCCGACTGGCGGTCCGGCCGCGAACGTCACCGCCGCTGCCGCCCTGGTCCATCATGAGGTGCACGAACGCCGCGGGGACCTGGTCGCCGAGGGAGATGTTGTAGTCGATGAACCTGATGTCGCCATCCGGGGTGACGATCGCCTCGAAGTATCCACACAGGTGAAGATCGCGGGCGAACTCGCAGTTCAATGTGCTTTGCAGTCGCGCGCGAACGTCGGCGTCGGGCACCGTCGTGTACGCCACCGCGGCGGCAGCTGTCTGCAGCCACTCCGGGGTCGGTGCCTCCATCTTCCAGTTCTGGAAGTCGTGGACGTAGCTGACCGACGGCGCCGTGCCGGGGCCACCCTGAGTCAGCTGGCGCAGACTGCCCCGGACGATCTCGCCGATCACCCCGTCGCTGTTGACCACAAAAATGGTGGCCCAATGGTTGGGTAGGTGCTGACTGATCTCGATCTCGTAGGAGTTGAGGTCGAGGTCCTGCTGGGTCAGCCAGTCGACGAGCGCGGGCAAAGGGAGGTTGCGGTTCCGGTGCACCTGCCCGCCATCCTCCCGCCGCGGGAAGGCACGCACGGCGTAGCGGCCCTGGGCGGAGCCGGCGAAGCTCGTGAACCTCTCGGACCTGCTCGCCACCTCGCTGCCGTCGAACGTGATCGCCTCGATGATGGGCAACCCCATGAGCTGAGAAAGCAACTCGAGGCGGCCGGAGCGGGTGGAGTCCTCGGCGAGGATGGTGTTTCGCGCCTCGGCGCGAACAGCTCTCAACCAGTCCGCCAGTGCCGAGTGTTGGCGAAAGTATTCCACCGGCCGGTTCGAGGTCACTGGGCTCTCCTGTCGATTGTTGGCAGTGCTGCCGCGTGGCCCGCCTGCCTGGCGGTTATGAATTCTTTGTCGAAGATGCAACCGATTGTGCAATCTGCGGCTTCGGCCGACCTCGGAAGAGTCTCGTTCACGAATGAGACGGCGGGGCAGTGCCCCGATGGCCCGGCGGTCAGGCGGTAGCGTTGACGGAAATCTTCGTTGCGAATCAGGGCACCGTCGCTCCACCGGTGCGCATTGCCGTCGGGAAGGCCCACGAACATTGTGCAGGAGTAGACCCGTTGGTCCGGGAAGAGCATCAGCATCGACTCTTGTTCGGCCGCGCAGGTGAGGGGACGGCCAGCCGGTCGGAAGGTCCCTTCGAAACGCACGTCAGGGAGCCCTGGCGAACCGACGATCTCGTCTCGCAGGTGACGCCACTCTTCTGGGCTCGCGAGCATGTCCGCTGTGGCGAACCCACGGTCTGTGACGTAGTGGACGTTGACGTGATCGACGTCGAGGCTGCCCAGCAGGAGCAAGGTGTCGAGTGCTTGGTCGAGGTTGTGCCGCCCCACCGAGAGGATCGCGGACACCCGGCGCCCCTGTTGACGTCCAACAATGATGGACTCCACCGCCGTGCGGAAGGAGCCGGGCCGCCGCAGCGCGTCGTGTCGGGCCTGTGTGGCGGCGTCCAGGCTCACCGCCAGATCGAAATCCTCCGCGCCGTGACGCCTCATGAGACGGAGCAGCGAGGACCCTCCATTTGACACGAGCCTGATGTGATAGCCCAATTCGAGGCCGAGCTTAATAGCCAGATCAACATGGGGATAGAGCGTTGGTTCCCCTCCCAGGAAAGAGATCTCGCGGGTGTCCCACTGCGAGCGTGCGGTTTGCAGAAAGCTGATCAGGGCGGACTTCGGAAGATCTGTGCCCTGATCGAGGGCAGGCCCCACAAAGCAATGTCGACATCGCATGTTGCATCGGTAGGTCAGGTAGATGTCTGCGGCCGGAACATGCACGACGTCAGGATACAGATGATCGACTAACTGTCAGCCCTCTCCGCGCCGTCACGACAAGTCGTCCCAACGGCTGGGGAGGCAGCCGACTGGGCTTCTCCGCTGTCACGGCGTCGCCCCCGGCGCAGGAGCACCTCGCGCACGTCCCGGAGCGGCTCCTCGCTGCGGCGGAGGGCTTCGTCCCGGCCCCGGTTCCCCGGCCGCCCCCACCACGCCGATCGCAGGGGCCGGGGACACTGTCAGGCGACCACCGAGACGCGCGCGGCGCTCCACAGTGGCGACTCGCGCTCCGCTGTTCTGGGGCGGTGGTGCAGGCGTGGTCCGGTGGCGAGTAATTCGCGGTGCCCGGCCACTCGTGCGGCCGGTGATGTCGTAAACGGAATAGCGACATAGGACGCGACCAACGCCCCGCCAGTGAGCGGCGGCCTGCCCGTTCGGCGGAGGCCCGCGCCGTCCTGCACGCCGGCCCCGACGCACCCTAGTGCTGGCTTCGGTGCACCGGGTAGGCCCCGCCTCGCCTGGTACACGGGACGGCGCGGAGGGACCACCCGTCCGAGTGGTCCCTCCGCTGATTTGCCGCTGAGTGGCTAAACTTCAGGTTGGCAGTTCACCTGTGCTCTGCTGCGGCGGGCGCAGCCTCGGGAGGGTGTTCGAGCACCCTCTCGAGGGCCCGTCCCATCACGGCGCCTACTCGCAGAAGACCCGCACTGTGGCATCGGGTGAGTCCACCTCCACGGTCACCTCGTCGAGGTGCTCCACGAGCGCCTCCAACTGCTCGGGCTTGAGCTGCGTCAGGTCGATCGGCACACCCGAGTCGCTGAGTGAGGCATTGGCCTTGACCAGAGCCTGCGGCGGGATCAGCGCCGCCAGCCGTACACCGGCCCGCAGCAGTTGCAGTGGCACCCGCACGTTGACCCGCGACGGCTCGCCGTTGTCGGTGGCGTCCACCACCACCCGCAGGTACTTCACCTTGCCCTTCGGGCGGGCGTCGTGACTCGCCGTCGCTGGTGCCTGGTCCCGTTCGAGTGCGGCGATCAGCTGCTCTGCCTCCTCCGCGGTGATCTTGCCGGCGACCAGCATGTCGAGGATGTCCTTGCGTTGTTCGGTCATTCGAACTCTCCTTATCGGATAGCCACGAGCACGGCCGTGCGGCCCTGCTCGATGTCGAAGCGGGCGCCGGGCAGCGCCGAGATGACACGCCAAGCGGCGCCGAGTGCCCGCACCACACCGATGCGGAACACGACGCAGGCCACGATCGCCGCCACCACGACCAGGACCACGACCGGGAAGAGCACGATCGCCACGGTGAGCACCGGAACCCAGACGCGGACGGGCCGGCGGTCCGGGCGGTTGACCTTGACGGTCACCAACTGCGGCATCACGTCCGGCCGTCCAGCTCGGCCAGCGCCTCCTGTGCGGTGATCTCACCGCGGCGCAACCGGTCGATGACGTCGGCTCGCGAGGGTGCCGGGTCGGTCTCGACGAAGTCGAGCATCTGCGTGATCCGGTTGAGTCGTGACTTGATCGTCGGGTAGCTCACCCCGAAGATGCGTTCCATCTCCTTGATCGAACCGTGGCACCGCACGAACGCCGTGACGAAGACCTGATCATCGACGTTGAGCTGAGCCAGTTGCGGTGGCTCGAACTCGCCCTCGATCGCGACGCCGTTGCTCACCAGGCGCACCCGCTCGACGACGAACGGCTGCCCCCGCGTCAGGCTGGTCAGGTCCTGCCAGTCCATCGCCTGTTCTGTCATACCTGAATTTGTAGCTCAAAGAAGTTAAACTTCCAAGACGTTGATCTTAATTTTCTTAATATCGCGCCTGGGGCGGACGGCTCATTGGCACGAGCGGGCCGGGTCGCATCAGCGCGCGCCCCACCTCACGGCCACCGCTGTGGCCGGCCGATGCGAAAGGCTTGTTGCGAACACAGGTCAGGAGGACGTATAAACGAAAGGAGTCTTTCGATAAGGGGTACCCATGGAGCTGAACGAGCCAGAACGCCGGGTGCGCGTCCAGGACGCCACCAAGCTGCGGGCCCTCGCGCACCCGCTGCGCCTGCGGCTGCTGCGCTACCTGCTGGCCGCCGGCCCGAGAACCGCCGCGCAGTGCGCCCAGGCCCTGGACGACACCGGGTCGAACTGCAGCTACCACCTGCACCAACTGGCCCGGCACGGCCTCATCGAGCGGGTCCCCGCCGAGGGCACCAACCGGCGAGACCGACCGTGGCGCGCCGCCGCCACCGGGTTCGAACTCTTCCCGGACCCCGATGATGCCGAGGGGCAGCAGCTCAACGACGCGCTGACCGCCCTGGAGCTCGACGAGGTGTTCCGATCGTTGCAGCGCTACCAGCATCAGCAGCACAAACTGACCGACGAGTGGCGGGAGAGCGCCACCTTCCACAGCTACACCCTGTCGCTCACCCCGGAGGAGTTGCGACACCTAGCCCTGACCCTGGACGCCGTCATCCGGCCGTACCTGCGCCCGTTGCGCACCGCGCCCCCGAGCGGCGCTCGGCCGGTCAGCCTCAACCTTCAGGCGTACCCCACGCCGGAGTTCCTCTGAGATGCTGACGCTACTGCGACACCGCGGATTCGTCCTGATCTGGGCTGCCGGGCTCTTCTCCAGCGTGGCGAGCTGGCTGCTGCTCACCGGGCTGCCGATCTACGTGTTCGGGGTGACCGGCTCGGCGCTCACCACCTCGGCCGTCTTCCTCGTCGAGCTGCTGTGCGGCATCACGCTGGGGTCGTTCGCCGGTGCTCTCGCCGATCGTTTCGACAGGTTCCGGCTCATGGGCGGCGTCGCCGTGCTGCAGGCCGCGGTGGTGATCCCCCTGCTCGGTCAACCCGACCACCACCTGTGGATCATCTCCCTGGTCGCCGGTGCCCAGGCGGTGCTGACGCAGACGTTCGACTCCGCCCGCAACGCCGCCTTGCCGCGCCTCGTCGAGCCCGCGCACCTGGTGCGCGCCAACAGCGTGATAGCGCTCAACATGAGCGTCGGACGCCTCATCGGAGGTTCGCTGGGCGGCTTCGCGATCACCCGCGACGGCACCCGCTACCTGGCCGTCGGCGCCGCCGTGGCCTTCGTGACCACGGCAGCACTGATCGCCGCCGGCCGCGGGGCCGCCCACCACGCCGCCGCGGCGCCGACGAGCCCGGACCGTACGTCGTCGTTCCTCACCGCCTGGCGAGCCGGCCTCACGACGATGCTGCGCAACCGCACCGTACGGCTGACGCTCGTGAGTGTGGCGTTGGGCGGCGTCGCGCAGGGCCTGTTCGTCGTGCTCTTCGTGGTCTTCGTCAGCCGCGCGCTACACGCCGACGGCACCCTCACCGGTGTGCTGCGCGGCGTCCAGGCGATCGGCGGCGTGGCGGGTGGGCTCATCGTCGGCCTGCTCGGCGCGCGGCTCAGCCCTCGCCTGCTGATGAGCCTCGGGGCGACCACCTTCGCCCTGATCAGCCTGGTCATCTGGAACGGGCCGGCGGTCACCCGTCAACCCGAGTGGTACATCGGGTTGTTCATCCTGGTCGGCGCGCCGGGCATCGCGTACGCCAGCGGAGCTTTCGCGCAGATCCAGCAGAGCGTGCCCGACACCGAGCTGGGCCGCGCCTTCGGCGTCTACTTCGCCATCTTCAACGCGGCGCAGGGGCTGGGCATGGCGGCTGCCGGCCTGCTCGGAGACGTGCTCAACGTCGTACTCGTGCTCAACGTGCAGGCCCTGCTGTACCTGGCTTCCGGCGCGGTCGCCTACGTGGGCCTGCGTTCCGTACGGCAGCAGCGTCCCGCCGTACGGCAGCGGGCCACCGTCGACGTCGGGTAGGCCATGCCGTCGGCGGCTCGGCAACGGCCGCCGACGGCAGCAGCGCCTAGGCGGCCGAGATGGCCTTGAGTGCCGTGTCGAGTGCCTGGTCAGCCGGGACGGGCACGTCGGGCACCACTCCGACGCCTTCCCAGTTTGTGCCGGTGACGCTGTTGATGGTCCGGGCGGTCGGCACGGTCACCAGGATGTGTTCGGTGACCGGGTGGCGGGCCGTCGGGTGCGCGCCGCCACGCGTCGTCTCACCGACGACGACGGCCCGGCCGTGCGCCTGGAGGGTGTAGGCCACGTCCTCGCCTCCAGAGAACGTCATCGCGCTGGTGAGCACGTAGACGGGGCGGTCCGCGTAGCGCGGTGCGGGCAGGTATGGCGTTGTCCAAAACTGGCGGGTGGCGCCGGTGGACCGCTCGTAGAAGTCGTTGAGGTGCACCTGGTCGTCGCGGAAGAAGTAGCTGCACCACATCGCGGCTCCCTCCGGTGCTCCGCCGGAGCAGGCGCGCAGGTCCAGGATGAGCGCGGAGCTGAGAGCCACAAGTTGCATGGCCGCCCCGATCGCGGCGGCGCCTTCGTCGGCGTACGCGATGCGCCGCACGTCGATGAGCCCGACGTTGCCGTCCAGGTGCTCGACCCGGCGGACACCCTGGTTCTCCGTCCTGAGCAGCGCGAGAAACGCGGCCCGCCCGCCGTCCTCGTCAGCTGGATCCAGCGACTGCGGCTGGTCCGACCACAGCAGCCGCAGATGCTTGTCCGGGCACACCTGCTGAAGGTGGGTGGTCACCGTCTCGCAGAGCGCCGGCCCGTCCAGGTCGTCGTACTCGCCTGCCGCGAGCCGGCGCCGGATCGCGGCGTCGACGTCCGCGACCTTTTCAGGAAAGACGTACCCGGCATCGATGCGGTCCAGGGCCTGTCCGATTATCTGTTCGTTGGAGAGCACGGCGGGCCACGCTAGACCGCAAACAGCCCCATGGCCACCGAGTTTCGCGCAGCGACTCAGGAGCGCGGCAGCATGCCCACGAGCGAGGTGATGATGGCGACCCGCAGGGCTGTCCGTAGGTCGACATGGTGGACCGCGAGCGCCGGCTCGGACTCGTAGACGGCAAGCAGGCTCGGCGGCGGCGAGGTGTAGGCGGACAGCGCGCCGCCCATGATCAGGGCGTTCAGGCAGAACAGCTCGGCGTGGTCGCCGACCTCTGGCAGGTGCCGTCGGACGAGGCCGGCCATCACCGCGAGCTTGCCCAGTGAGGCCCGCTTGTGCCGGCGGGCCACCTCGACCGAGACGTTGTGCTCGAGTACTCCGCCCTGCGCGCCGAAGAGATCACAGAGCACCGTCTGGGCGGCGAGCGACCGGCTGAGCACGTCTGCCGTCTGCTCTGCCCGTTCCAGCGCGGACCGACTCAGGTCGACACCGTGGGCCAACTCCTGCTCCAGCTCGGCCAGCCAGGTCGTCGTCCGGTCGTCCAGCAGGTCGAGCAGGATCGCCTCGCGGGACTCGAAATAGCGCAGCACCGCCGTCTTGGCCAGGCCGACCCGCCGGCTCAGCTCGTTCAGGGTCACCTCGGCCACCGGCATCTCGTCGAGCATCGCCGAGGTCGTCTCCAGGATCGCCCGGCGCCGGACCGCACGCTGCTCCTCGCTGCGCGCCCGCTGGAACGTCATACCGCCAACCCTAGCTTAGGTACCGCCGGTCCCTTGACAGCGTACCGCCGGTACCTTACCGTTTTGGCATAAGTTACCGGCGGTACATAAGGAGCCTGAGATGAAGTGGACCGAGCAGCAGATTCCGCGCCAGGACGGGCGAGTGGCCGTGGTCACCGGCGCCAACACCGGGCTGGGCTTCGAGACCGCCCGGCGGCTCGCCGAGCGTGGAGCGTCGGTCGTGCTGGCCGTGCGCGACACCGAGAAGGGCAAACTGGCCGCCGCCCGGATCAACGGCGATGTCTCCGTACACGAACTGGATCTGGCCTCGCTGGAATCGGTGCGCGCCGCCGCTGCCGGCCTGCGCGCCACCCACCCGCGGATCGACCTGCTGATCAACAACGCCGGTGTGATGTACGCCCCGAGGCAGACCACCCGCGACGGCTTCGAGTTGCAGTTCGGCACCAACCACCTGGGCCACTTCGCGCTCACCGGCCTGCTGCTCGACCTGCTGCTGCCCGTGCCCGGCTCCCGGGTGGTCACGGTCAGCAGCAACGGCCACCGCATCCGCGCCGCCATCCACTTCGACGACCTGCAGTGGGAACGTTCCTACGGCCGGGTGGCTGCCTACGGCCAGTCGAAGCTCGCCAACCTGATGTTCACCTACGAGTTGCAGCGTCGGCTCGCCGCGCACGGCACCACCGTCGCGGTGGCCGCACACCCCGGCATCTCCAACACCGAACTGCCCCGCAACGTCCCGGCGGTCGTCCGCCGACCGCTCACCTGGCTCGCCCCCGCGATCACCCAGCCCGCGACGGCGGGCGCGTTGCCCACCCTGCGGGCCGCCACCGACCCGTCCGTCCTCGGTGGGCAATACTACGGCCCCGACGGCCTGGCCGAGTCGCGCGGCTACCCGCGGCTTGTCACGTCCAGCCCCGAGTCCTATGACGTAAGCGTGCAGCAACGCCTCTGGGCCATCTCGGAAGACCTCACCGGCGTGCGGTTCCCGGCGGGCCAGGCGGCCGCCACGGTGTGACCGCGCCAAGGGCGGGCGGGTGATTTTGGGTTGCGGCGGGACCGGGAGAGGTCCCGCCGCGGTTGAAGGGCGTACCCGGCAACCCTTTGCAGGGCGCGGATATCCTCTCGGCCATGGCTGAGTACCGCAACCTCACAGGTGTCTCGGCGATGCGGGCCGCACTGACGGCAGTCATGTGCGGAATCCTGCTGACCGGTCTCGGCGTCACCATCATCTGGGACCATCGAGGTTGGCCGGGGGAGGTCTACACGACCGCCACGCTGATCAGCTCAGCTGAGACGCCATCACTCGCGAAGCGCCAGGGGACGTACTACGAATTCCAGTAC
This sequence comes from Micromonospora sp. D93, assembly GCF_018070365.1. Taxonomy (NCBI): domain Bacteria; kingdom Bacillati; phylum Actinomycetota; class Actinomycetes; order Micromonosporales; family Micromonosporaceae; genus Micromonospora; species Micromonospora sp. D93. The sequence goes on from NZ_JAGPXW010000011.1 coordinate 106,727, forward strand.
GCCGTACCCGGTGGACGGCAGGTCGTTCTCAGCGAGATGGTCACCCGCAGCGGCTCCCTCTACCGGGACGGTGACTCCGTCACGGTCCTCTACGCGCCGGATGCCCCGGAGCAGGGCCGGCTGTGGGTGTCCCGAGGCGGGGCGGAGTTTCTGCCCACGCTCGGCGGGATCGCGCTCGCGTTCGTCGGGCTGTGGGGCGTCATCCATGAGCTTCTCAAACGGCGCCGCCGACGGCAGGCGACCCGCGCCTAGTTCGGGCTGCTCAAGATTCGGTTAGTCGCGGCCGACCCAGGTAGCGACGCACGCCTCGTTGCCCTCGGCGTCGGCCAGGACCCACCACATGGGTGCGTGCGCGTCGGAGACCAGGTGGCCGCCGGCGGCCAGGGCGGCGGCGATGCGAGCCTCTGCCTGATCGTGCGGGACGGCTACGTCGAGGTGCATGCGGTTGCGTTGTGGGCGCGCCTCGTCCATTGGCTGCAACCCGAAGCCCGGGCCGCGGCGTGACGGGTCGAACAGGTAGTCGTCGCCGATCTGGCGATAGCCGAGCAGCGCCCGCCAGAACGGGAGCACGTCCGCGCCGGCGAGTGCGTCGAGGGTGATGTTGATGAGTTGTACGGCGGTCGGGTCGGCGTGGATGTCCAGCTCCTTCGCGGCGGCCGAGATCCGCCGGGCCAACGTGATGTCGCGCCGAGTCAGGCTCACCGTGACGCCGGTGCCGCGCAGGTCGACGCTGAGGTGTTGCTGCTGGGCCTCGTCGGCGAGCCGGCCGATCTCCTCGACGAGCGCGATGCCCTCGGCCAGCGAGCCGGTCGGGAAGTAGGCCGAGACCAGGTGGTAGAGGCAGCGCCAGTCCTCGACTCCGTCGGCCGCGTGGAACTCTGCGGCCCTGATCTGCGCAGTCATGGCAGCGAACCTAACATCGGTGCTGTTGCGCCCTCAGCGCCGCGACGGCCCGGCCAGCTGGGATGCGGGGGTGAACGGGGCCAGGAGCAGGTCGGTGAGGCGTCGCCTGGCGTCCTCGTCGCCGCTCAACCGCAGCGCGCCCGACTCCACCGCCGCCGTCAGGGTGATCTCCTGGCCACAGACGGCCCGAAGGGTGTCGATGTCGGTGCTGAGCGCCGCATCGGGCTCGGACGCCGTGCCGCGCCGGATCCGCACCGTCTCGTCGGCGACATCGGCGAGGTACGTGTCGGCGTCGATGTGGAACGCATAGGTGCCGGCGAGTTCCGGGGCTCGTGCCGGATCGAAGGCGGCCTTGATGCTGAGCAGCAGGGAGTCGATGCCGAGAGCGCCGTCGGGGAGCTGGGGGGACTGGCTTCCCCAGCGGCCGAACTGAAGGAGGATCGGCTCCAGGGCGCGGCCCCATTCGGTCAGTTCGTAGAGGTGGACCCGCGTCGGCGGGCCCAGGTCCCGCCGGTGCACCACGCCGTGCTCGGTCAACTGGCGCAGCCGCTGGCTCAGCACGTTGGGGCTCACGCCGGGCAGGCCGCCGAGCAGATCGTTGAAACGCCGGGGGCCGAGCAGAAGGTCGCGTACCACCAGCAGCGCCCACCGCTCGCCGATGATGTCCAGTCCACGCGCGACACCGCACGGATCTCCGTAACTACGCATGCCGCTCATAGCGTCCACCCTACCCGGATCCTAATTCAGGAGTATCACTTGTTCTTTAGGAGTTAGACCCTTAGCGTGGCTCACATGAGCCTGCCGCAAGGTGACGTGAAGCTGCTGGACACCCCGTTGGCGCAGCGTCTGCTCGCTGCGTCCCTGGTGGCGCGCCTCGCCTACACCAGCAGGGACGGCACGCCGCGGCTGATCCCGGTGAACTTCCTCTGGACCGGTGACGAGCTGGTCGTCGGCGCGTTCGCCGGCACGTACAAGATCCGTGACCTGAGCGCCCGGCCGGACGTGGCGGTCTGCATCGACACCGCGGAAGGCCTCCCGGAGGTGCTCATGCTGCGCGGCAAGGTCACCCTGATCGAGGTCGCGGGCGTCCTGCCGGAGTACGCCACCATCCAGCGCGCGGGGATGGGCGACGAGATGGGCGACGCCTACCTGGCGGCGATAGATCAGCCGGGCCTGCGGATGGTCCGGATCGGCCTGCGCCCCAGCTGGGTCGGAGTCGTCGACTTCCAGGAGCGGTTCCCGGCTCGCACACCGCAACCCGTCCGAGCCGCGCTCGGCGGCGGCCAGTAACCAGCACGCCGAGGCTCCGGATCCCCCGGGGCTCACCACACCATGAGGGCGAGGACGACGTTGCGCAAGATTGTCGTGTCGATGTGGACCACACTGGACGGATTCGTCGCCGGCCCGGACGACGAGATGGACTGGCTCCTGGTCGACGACCACCTGCAAAAATACGAGCGGGCCCTGGTGGACAACGCCGGCAGCCTGATGCTGGGCCGGATCACGCACGCCGACTTCGCCGGCCACTGGCCGTCGACCGCCCAGAACCCCGACCAGCCGGACGACGTACGGGGGTACGCCCAACGCCTCGACGCGCTGGAGAAGATCGTCGTCTCCGCCTCGGGAAACATCGCCACCTGGACGAACACCCGGCGGCTCACCCACCTCAACGCCGATGAGATCACCGAACTCAAGCGTGGGCCCGGCGGCGACATCGTGGTCTACGGCAGTCTCACAGTGATCCGGTCCCTCGCCGATCTCCGGCTCATCGACGAGCTGCACCTCCTGGTGCATCCCGTCTTCCTCTGCCGGGGCAGGGCGCTGTTCGACGGCGGTCAGCCGCCGGCACGGCTGGAGTTGGTGTCCGCCGAACCCTTCGCCTCCGGGGTCGTCCTCCTGAAGTACCACCCCGCCTAGCTGCTCACAGTCAGGGCAGGATCTCGACGTACCCGTCACTGCCGTGTACGCGGATCCGCTGCCCGTCGCGGATCAGCCGGGTGGCGTCCAACACGCTGACGACGGCCGGCAGGCCATACTCCCTCGCGATCACCGCGCCGTGCGTCATGGCCCCTCCGACCTCCGTCACCAGGCCGGCGATGCCGACGAACAGCGGCGTCCAGCTCGGGTCGGTGTGGGCCGTGACGAGGATGTCACCGGCTTCGAGGTCGGCCTGCGCCATGTCCAGGATGACGCGGGCGCGTCCTTCGACGGTCCCGGCGGACACCGGCACACCGGCCAGGGCGCCGGCCGGCACGTCGTCGCGTCGGTACGCCCCGGTGATGACCTCACCGTCCGAGGTCAGCACCCGGGGCGGGGTGAGCGCCTGGTACGACCGGAACGCGTCCCGACGCTGCCGGATCAGTTCGTCGTCCACCCGGTGCGAGCGCACGACCTCGTGGAACTCCTGGAACGTGAGGTAGAAGACGTCTTCGGTCTCGGTGAGCACGCCCGCCCGCACCAGGCGCTCGGCCTCCGCCAGCAGGGCCTGCTTGTAGATGAAGTAGCGGATGATGATGCCGTACTTCGGGTACTCCCGATAGCCGATGAAGGTCCGCACCCGGTCGATCATCCGCGCGGTCTCGTCGGCCTTCCGCTCCCCGTCCGGCAGCGCCCGCAGGCGCGTCAACACCTCCTGCGCCTTCTGCTGCGCCTGCTGCCGGCCCTGCTCGAAGCGCCGCCCGGCCGCGCCCGGCTCGAAGAGCCTGACGTTGTCGAGGAGCACGGGCACGAGCGTGCTGGGCCGTTCACTCCACCGTGGCCTGGTGATGTCGATCTCGCCGACGCAGCGCATGCCGTACCTGTCGAGGTACGCCTCGATGGCGGCGCGCGCCTCGGCCCCGCCCGCGACCTTCGGCAGCTCGTCGAGGAAGTCGTCGTGCGTGACGCCCTGCAGGAACGCCACCACCTCCGGATGCGGACGGATCACGTCGGCGACGTCGAGCAGCGCCAGCCCCATCTCGGACGTGACGTTGCCGGGTGCGGACAGGGTGAGGGTGTCCGCGGCGTTCTTCTCGCCCAGCCACTCGTGCAGCCGGTCGTTGAGCCACCAGGTGGCCTCCATGCCAGCCATGATCGCCTGCATGTTCAGCGGCTCACCGAGGATCCGCTTATGCTCCTGGAACGCCTCCAACAGGAAGTCGAACAGCGCCGTACCGGTCACCGTCGCGATGTCGCGGCGCAGGGCGGTGATGGACGCCTCGCTGCGCCCGATCAACTCGGTCACGACGGCCGGGTCGGTCTCGATCGAGGTGGACGCGCCGCCGGTCGTCGGCCTGCCCGGACCGCCCGCGTCCGGGAGCGTCGGAACGAAGTCCCCGCGGTCGATGAGCGTCTCCAGCGCGTCCCTCATCAGCGGATCGTCGCGCCCCGCCATCGTGAGGAAGCCGGCGCGGCTCGTCGGCGAGGCCAGCAGCCGGATGGCGTCGACGAACAACCTGCCGCCGGCCGCGCGCATCGGGGCGATGGCCGTCAACTGCCACATGGAGAGCCCCAGCGGCCGCATGGCGTCGGTCATCATCTGCTGGTGACCGACCGAGAGATAGACGTGGTTCTCCTGGTCATCGGCCGCCGGGATGGGGAACAGCGTGGTGATCGGCCGGCTCTGCACGATCTGGAAGTCGTCGTCGACCAGGCACCACTCGATGTCCTGCGGGCGGCCGAAGTGCGCCTCGATCCGTCGCCCGAGCCGCACGAGTCGCACGACCTGCGCCTGCGTCAGCGCCGGCTGCTCCTGCCGCTGCTCCTCGATCGTCACCTCCCGCGTCCCACCGCCCGGCACGGCGACGACGGCACGCTGCTTGGCGGCGACCGTCCCGGCGACGACCTCCCCATCGCGCACCCGGAAGACGTCCGGGTTCACCAGGCCGGACACCAGGGCCTCGCCGAGGCCGAAGCTGGCGTCCACTGTCGCGACCTTCCGGTTGCCCGTCACCGGGTCGGCAGTGAAAAGGATGCCTGCCGCATCCGGAAAAACCATCCGCTGTACGACGACAGCCATCTGGGCCGTGCGGTGGTCGATGCCGTTGCGCAGGCGGTAGATGACGGCCCGTTCGGTGAACAGCGACGCCCAGCAGCGGCTGACGTGCCGCCGGATCGCCTCCGGCCCCACCACGTTCAGGTACGTGTCCTGCTGGCCGGCGAAGGACGCCGTGGGCGTGTCCTCCGCCGTCGCGCTGGACCGCACGGCGTAGGCGGCCCGCTCGCCGAGCCGGACGAGCGCGTCGGTGATCGCGGCCGCCAGGTCGTCCGGAATCGGGGTCGCCTCGATGCTGTGGCGGATCTCCGTGCTGAGTGTGCGGATCGCCTCCCGGTCATCCGGGCTCAGGCGCGACAGCTGATCGAGCCGCCCATCGATCGACGGCGTCTGCGCCAGAACCTGCCGGAAGGCCGCCGTCGTCACGCAGAATCCGGCCGGCACCCGGATGCCGTCGATCCGGGACAGCGCGCCCAGATTCGCAGCCTTGCCACCGACGACCGACACCTGCGACCCGTCGACCTCTCGAAGATCCAACAGCGGTACCCGTTCGCCGCGGCCCCCGTCCATCGACACCACACCCACGTCGCGCCCCCGTTACCTCGTTTGTGCTGGTCCGGCCGCCGATTGTGCGCCACGACCGGGGTCTTGCCGCAAGCCCCCGGGTGCGCTATAAGTTAGAAGTGGCAGGGAGAGTGATCTCCTTGCCGCTTGTTTTTCCGGGGTGACAGCTGTCAGTCGTCGGGGAGCCGGCGCGGCTCGAAGCGCAGCCCTCGGCCGAGCTGCCAGGAGGCGGTGGGCCAGGCCGCGAGGAAGCCGGCTATCAGCCCGATCTGGCCCGTGAACCAGAACGTCGGGCTGTCGGGTCGCAGGGGTGGATCCGGAAGGACCACGCGATGCGCGAGCGTCAGCCACGCGAACAACGCCACCTCGAAGGCCGTGATGGTCAGCAGTTCGATCTTGCCGACGGTCGTCACCGCACGCCAGATCTTTGCCAGGCTGCGACCCGACCCGGCGAAGTACCGAAAGAGAACAGCGATCGTCACGGCCATCAGGTAGTCGCCGGCGTAGTCCACCCACAGTGGGTCCTCGGCCGGGTCGAATCTCACGGCGTACAGGGCGACCTCGGCGACGATGAAGCCGAGAGCGCAGTGGGCGCCGCAGCGGGACACGTGGGTGACGACGATGCCCCGGCGGGGCCTTCGCGGTTGACCCTCCTGCCGCCGGCGGCTGAATGCCGCGGGCCTACCCCAGTTCCAGTAGAGGCGGACGGCGGCCGGGCCGACGTAGAGGACGGTCACCAGCCAGACGATCTCCATGACTCTGACCGGCTGACGGTGTCCGCGAAGATAGGTGTCGGCAAGGACGATCGCGCAGCTCACGACGCCGACCGCGAGCGAGGCCCACGAGAGCGCCAAGAGCCAGGTTGGCTGCATTCCCGTCCCTTCCGCCAGCCGGGCGAGTCTTTCATGTCGTACTCGTTCGGATCGGCGGATCGGGCGTTCCCGCCTGCCGGTGCGAACGGGTTCACCCGCCCGCCGTCGCCGGGACGGTGGAGTGGCCCGCCTGGCCGCTGCACTACGGTGCGAGGGTGACGAGTGCCCCTCGGGAAGCGGAAGCGCGCGTCGGACCGGTGGGCGCGCTGCTCTCCCGGCTCCTCTTCCTGGCGATCTGCCTGCCCGGACCGGTCCTCCTGGCCACCGCCGTGACGTTGGACCCACCACGCTCATCCGCGGATTTCTGGGGCCTTCTCGCCGGTGGCGTGTTGGCGACGATCATCGGTGTCGGGTTCGGCGTCTTCGGCTGGCGGGTGGTGGGCCGCTCGCGCCGCGACGCGCGTCGGCTGTCCGCCGCCGGTGTCGCCGCGACGGCGGAGATCCTCGCGGTGGCGAATCACCTGGCTGGAGAGAATCCCGAGCTGGAACTCCACCTGCGCGTCAGCGGGCCGGGGTTCGCCACCTTCGAGGCGGACACGATCCGCGCGACCGACCCGGCCCTCGTGCCCGGCGCGGTGTTGGCCGCCGTCGTGGAACCGGCTGACCGCCTCTTCTTGATCATCTGAGTCCGGTCGAGGAGCGGACGCCGGCGAGATTGACCTGTTCCCGGTGATGTTCGCCCTTCTCGATCAGGTCGACGAACCCGAGCGCGTAGTCCGCGGCGGTGACCCGGTGACCGCGCGCAGCGGCCTCCGCGACGATTGCCGAACCGGCGTAGCCGGTGCCGCCGATGACGGTGACGCGAGACACGAGGTGCCTTTCCACGGAACCGTTGGCGTCGGATGACGTGCCGCGATTACCGTACGAGTGCAACTCTCCAACGGGAAGAAGGCACTTTGTGGTAACCACCGAGGCCGAGACGGTGCTGCACGGCAGCCCCTACCGCGCGGACTGCCCGACCCGCCACATCCTCGATCGCATCGGCGACCGTTGGACGGTGCTCATCGTGGGCGCCCTCTGGGACGGCAGTGCCCGCTTCTCCGAGCTGCGTCGGCGCGTCGAGGGCATCTCGCAGAAGATGCTCACCCAGACCCTCCGTGGCCTCGAACGCGACGGACTCGTGCGCCGCACCGTCCACCCGGAAGTCCCGGTACGCGTCGAGTACGCGCTCACCGAGGCGGGCCGTACCCTGCGCGAGCCCCTGCGTGCGTTGCAGCAATGGTCGATCGCGCACCTCGCCGACGTGTCGACGGCGCAGGAGACCTACGACCAAGCGAATCGGCCTCCGACGGACTCCACCCATCGCGGGAGCTGACTTATAGCATAATTCGTGACGTGCCTCCCAAAAGGGATACTTCACGGCTTACGCGTAGTCCGGGACGCCTGCTGGCCTTCAGCGACGGTGTCTTCGCGATCGCCGTGACGCTTCTCGTGCTGGAGATCCAACCGCCCCACGACTTCGGGCACCTCCCGCAGGGACTCGGTGCGCTGTGGCCGTCCTACCTGGCATACGCGCTGAGCTTCCTGCTCATCGGCCAGGTGTGGGTGAATCACCACGTCATGTTCGACCGCGTCCGACATGTCGACCGAGCGGTCCTGTTCCTCAACACCTTGCTCCTGATGGTCATCGCGTTCCTTCCGTTCTCCACGTCACTGCTCGCCGACGCGTTGCGCGCGGAGCAGGGGCTGCGCGCATCGGTCGTCGTCTACGGCGGCACACTGTGGACGGCGGCGGCCCTCTTCAACATCGTCTGGGCCCATCTCCGCCGCGCCAAACTGCTGGACCCCGGCCTTCGCCCCTTCGGTGCTCGGGCCATCGCCCGTCGGTTCGCGCTCGCGCTGGTCTGGATCGGCTCCGGCATCCTCGTCGGCGCGTTCGTCCCGATCGCCGGCGTCGCCATCATCGCCGCGTTCCTACCCGCCTACTACCTGCCCATCCGCGGCGAGTACGGCGAGGACGACACCGCCGCCGACTAACTAGAGTCGGTGCCATGCGGATCCGGATCGACGGCAGCGACCTCCCCGGTCGGCGTCCCGGTGCGGAGGCCGACGCGCTGCGGCTGGGCAACGTACACGTCGGGGTTCAGCGCAAGGCCGAGGTGGTCGATCAGGTGCCGGCCGACGCGGCCGGCGCCACCTGGTCCTTCGAGGTGTCCAGCCGCGAGGTCGACGGGGCGCTCGATGTCGGCGGCCCCTGGGTGCACGGCCGCCCCGGAGCACGGTTTCTGTACCTGAGCTGGGGCGCGGTGACCGAGGACGGCTTCGCCATGTTCCGGCGAGCGAAGTTGATGTTCACCGACGTTCCGACCGAGCTGCTGCGCGCCGCCCACGAGGGCAGCGGCACGCTGGTCGGCCGGGCCGGGCTGACCGATGCCGCCGGTGGGCCGATCTGCGCTCGGGTGCACCCTCCCGCCGTCGCCTGGACGGTGGAGTGAGCGTCTTCAACTCACAGCCAGTCAGTCTCCGGAGCCGCCGCCCGCAGCACCTCGCCCGCGTCCTTCAACACCGGCTCGCCGTGCGGGACGCACAGCGCTTCCACCTCCAGCGACGCCAACCGCCGGAAGGAGGCGATCGCCTGATTTCTGTCCACGTTGAACGGACCGAGGATCGCCCGGCCCTCCATGGTGGCGACGATGTCGCCCGGGAACAGCACGCCGCTGGAGGCGAGGTGGAGTGCGATGCTTCCCGGGGTGTGTCCGGGCACGTGCAGGACGTGGACGGGCTCGCTCCAGTCATCAACTGTGTCTCCGTCGTGCAGTTCCACATCCACCGCCACGTGTTGTAGCGGCCGGACGTCCGCTTCGGCGAAGCCCGCCATGATCTGCTCGTGGAGCGCACGTTCCGGGGCGGTGTACGCCGGCTCGAGTTCGGCTGCCGTACCGCTTATGACCGGAGCGTCCAGGGCCCCAGCCAGGACCCGAGCGCCGGTGGCCTCGACGAGATCTGCGGCAGAGCCCATGTGGTCGATGTGGGAGTGAGTCAGCACTATCTGCCGCAGGTTTCGCGAGCGGCCGCCAAGCCGCGTCAGGGCATTGAGGATCGTGGGGGTCGACCCCGGAACGGCGGTGTCGATCAGCGCATAACCGTCCGCCAGGCGCACAAAGTAGACGTGCCCGACCGGGAAAGCCAGCTGCCAGACGGTGGGGCTGACCTGGGTGAGATCCATGAGGCGACGCTAGCGAGTGGCCGGTGAGTGGCAGGGTCATTCTGCTGACAGCGATTAGGCTCAGCGTGAACGAGGGACCCGGACCCATGGCTGAACAATGAGGAGTGCGGATGACCATCAAGTTGTTCAACCCGGACGGCTTGCCGAAGCCCGACGTGTACCGGCAGGTCGCGATCGCCGAAGGGTCTCGGCTCGTCATGGTCGAGGTCGAGGCGACCGCGGTCCTGGACTGAAGCGGCCCCTTTCCACCTCGTCAACTGCCGAAGTCGACACCGCTGAGGGGGATGGAACGGTGCGCGGCGAGGTGTTCGGCCTGCGTGGTGATGGCCTTACGCGTGACGTCCGGCAGCCGGTGCCACGGCTGGACGGCGACCGTGAACGTTCTGCCGGACTTGCGGGGGCGCCAGGTGCCGACCAGTTCGCCGTCGACCAGGACGGCGCCGGGGCGACCCAACACCGGCCACAGCTCCTTGGCGTGGGCGGCCTCCGGCACCAGCGTTGTTCGGTCCTTGGCCTGCAGGAACAGGTCGAACGGGCCGAGGAGCCGGGTGCCCTTTCCGTCGGCCGACTCCAGCGCCTCCTCGTCGGCGGCCAGCAGTGAGCGTGCCTCGCCGTCGACCGACACCTCGACCACATCATCGGGCCAGCGTGCCTTGACGTCCTTCACCGGGGCGTCGAGATAGTCGGCCACCTGTTTCGGGGTTGCCGGACCGAGGAGGCGAAGGTACGCGCGGATGAGATCGAAGCGGTCACCCGGAGCGGATGCTCTCCTGAACCCGGTGATGCGCCGCAGGACCGGCGGTGAGGTGTCGAGCTGCAACTCCAGCCCGGCCCGCACGGCGGCGAGCCGGAACGGCATCTCGTAGAGGTGCGTGGCGTCGCACGGCCGGCAGGACCGCAGATACGGTTCGGGTAGCACGGCGGCCAGGCGGCCGGAGACGTCCCCCTTCACCGTCGGCCTGGTGACGATGGCTCGCATCCGGGCGGCGATCTCGTCGAGGGCCGCGAGGTTGTCGATGCCGGCCGCCTTCAACGGCTTGGCCGCGTCGTAGACGCGCCTGCCCGCGTCGACGTCGGAGAACGGTTCGACCGCGGCCGCGACCTCCGCGGCGTCGGCTCGCCGGTAGAGGTGAGGGGCGCCCCGGACGGTCCACAGCAGAACCACGTCCGCGTCGGACAACCCGGTCACGTCCACCCCGCGCACGGCCAGCGCCCACCGGGCGCCGTCCGGACCGGTGTTCTGCACCCCGATGTCCAGGACGGCGGTGTCGGCGAGCGTTCCCTCGTTCCGGTCGAGCTGCTGGGCTCGGACCCGGAAGTTCATCACCTGGTGCCGATCGACCATGTCTGCACCCTAGTTCCGGCGGCGCTCCCGGTGGGTCCAGGCACGCAGCGCCCATTCGACCGGCCCCTGTCCCCGGGCAGGGGGAGGCGACTCCCTCCGGTCGGCGATCCGCTGGTCTCGCCGTTCGGCGACGGTGATCTCGGATGTGCCAACACCCGCCGCCGATACGGAGATGACCCCGTGACTCGAACACCAGATGCGAAGACCATGCCCGCCCCGCCACCGCCGTCCTGGGCCCGCAGGGCCGGTCACGTGGCGTGGATCGCCCCCGTACTGGGGTTCATCCCGCTGCACGTGCCATGGATCCTCGGCATCCCGCTGTTCGCCAACCCCGGTCCGTTCCGCGAGTGGTACCACGGCCGCGGGCCCGGGGTGGGGGAACACCCGGTAGACGGTTTCCTGGGCCTGCCGGCCGGTGCGTTCTACCTGGGCCTCCTGTGCGTCCTCGCCGGGCTCGGCGGCGTTCTGGCGCTGGCGCTCATCAGGGACTGGGGATTGGTCTTTCCCCGGTGGGTGCCGTGGCTGCGCGGACGCCGGGTGCCACCGTGGTTGCCGCTGACGCCAACGGTGCTGGGATCCGCCCTGATGATCGGCTACTCGGCGACCCTGCCCTGGCAGTTCGCCGCGGACCTGCCGGATTCCGGCGCCGAGGACATCTTCACCCCGACCGGCGTCCTCATCGGCCTCCCGCTCCTGCTGGCCTGGACGGTCGCGTTGCCGCTGGCGGGTTGGTCCTACTACCGCCGTACCCGTCTGCCGCGACGCGACCGGCGACGCTGGTCGGCGTCGGTGAATGACCGACCAGCGTCGCCGATCGGGTGGCCCAGGATTAGGTGACGGCCTCAGGCCACCAGCGAGACTCGCCCGTTGTCCAGGTCGTAGCGGGCGCCCACCACGCGCAGCGCGCCCTCGTGCACCTTCTCGGCGATGATCGTGCTGCGGGCGCTGAGCGCTCGCACCTGGGCGGCGATGTTGGCGCGCACCCCGTTCTCCACCGGGTCGCCGGGTTGGTCCAGCACCGGCTCGACGATCGGGCGCAGGGCGTCCACGATGGTGCCGATGTGCCCGGGCGCCGTCCCGCCGGTGTGGATGGCGTCGATGGTGGCGGTGATCGCGCCGCAGCGTTCGTGGCCGAGGACGACGATCAGCAGGCTGCCGAACTCCTCCACGGCGAACTCGACGCTGCCGAGCAGCAGGTCGTCGACGATGTTGCCGGCGACCCGGTTGTCGAACAGGTCGCCGAGCCCCTGATCGAAGAGCACCTCGGGGGCGACCCGGGAGTCCGCGCAGCCGACGGTGACGGCGAACGGGTGCTGGCCGGCGGCGAGCCGGTGCAGGTCGGTCAGCCCTTGGTGCGGGTGACGGCCGTGGCCGGAGGTGAAGCGCCGATTACCGGCCAGCAGCCGGCGCAACGCCTCCGTCGGCGTGTCGATCGGGTTGTCGGCTGATGCGGAGGCAGCGGCGGACGGGCTGGCTGCGGACGTGCCGAGCGCGACGGCGGCGGCGCCACCGGCGGTCAGCAGCGAACGGCGGGACAGGTGGGAACGTGCCACGATCATCTCCCTGAGGTGAGGCAACTCGCCTCTTCCTACCAGCCCGACGTCCACATAGGTGGGTGTTGCCCGATGGGGTGGTCCTCCGTAGAGATGAACCTCACGTCGGACTCGTCGGTCATCAGATCTCGAGCCTGAGGCGATAGCCGCCGTTGCGCTGGTCGGGAGCGATCTTGGCTGCGAGGCTGATAGCGGACGGGTTGACCTTGACACGGTGGCAAGGTCTTCACTGGGGCGGAAAGGGGGATTCCGATGACCACGCCGAAACAGGATATGAACGCGATGGGGGTTCTCCGCGGGCTGGAGAGCATCGACTCGTCCGTGCGGCTGCGCGCGGCACTGACGATCGGCACGACCCCTGACTCGCAGCTCATCGACACGCTCATCGAGCGATGCGCGGTCGAGCCCGAGTTCTCCGTACGCGAGATGCTCACCTGGGCGCTCCTGCGCCACCCACCCGCACTGACCGTTGCGAAGCTCACCGATGAGCTCCGCTCGGAGCGCGCGCAGGCCCGAAGTCAGGCGTTGCACACGCTGTCCAAGATCGGGGACCGGCGAGCCTGGCCGGCGATCACCCGGGCGCTACTGACCGACGCCGACGACGAGGTGGCGCGGAGCGCCTGGCGTGCCGCGGTCGTGCTCGTACCCCCCGGTGGGGAGCCCGCGTTGGCCACTGTGTTGTCGACACAGTTCGGGCGGGGCGGGCGTGAGATGCAGTTGAGCCTCAGCCGGGCGCTTATCGCGCTCGGTGAGGCGGTCATGCCGATCGTGCGCGCCGCGATGGACGATCTCGACCCTCGCGTACGCGCGCACGCGGTCGCCACCCAACGGCTGGCGCAGGACCCGGATGCCGGGTTCGAGTTCGCGATCGAGGCGGCGAAGCGTGTCGTCGCCCTCGGCCCGACGGACGAGAAGGGATGACGCCAGGTGTTGATCGGTGAGGTGGCGCGACGCTCCGGGGTGAGCGCCCGCATGCTCAGGCATTACGACGCGCTCGGGCTGATCCGGCCCACTGGTCGCACCGGCTCCGGCTATCGCGAGTACACCAGCGAGGACATCCGGCTGATCTTCCACGTCGAGAGCCTGCGGTCGTTGGGCCTGTCGCTACGCGACGTCCGCCGCGCGCTCGACGATCGGGACTTCACACCCGCCGAACTCGTCAACGACCTCATTCGGCGGACGCGACTCCGCATCGCGGACGAGATGGAGTTGCTCACCCGACTCCGTCGGATCGCTGCCGCGGACCCCTCCGACTGGGAGGACGTCCTCCAGGTCGTCACACTCCTGCGGGCGCTGGGCTCGGAGAGCGCGGGCACCCGCCAGCGCGCCGCCCTGTCCTCGGTCGGTGAGGGGCCGGTGCCGGTGGAGGCACTTGTCGAGGCGGTGCTGGGTGAGTCGGACCCGAACGTCGCCGGAGCCCTGCGCTGGGCGCTGGCGCAGTCCGGCGACGGCGGGTTGGCGCTGCTGGTCGAGGGCCTCGGCTCACCGGAAGCCGAGGTACGCAAGCGTGCGGTGCAGGCCGTCGCCGAGATTCCGCACGCTGCGGCGACCGACGTGCTGCGGGACGCTCTCGCGCACGCCGACAGCGTGGTCCGCGGGTACGCGGCTCTGGCGCTCGGGGCGCGCGGAGTGGTGGACGCGCTTCCGACGTTGATCGGCATGGTCGCCGAGGAGTTCAAGGATGTCGACGCCGCCGACGCGTTGAGCCTGCTGGCGGCCGACCCCGCGCTGGCAGACCAGATTGCGAACCGGCTCGTTGCCTGCCTCGGGCAGAGCGGCGTCGCACCGTCTGCACGACGGCGGCTCACCGAGGCGTTGGCGGACATCCCGGGAAGCGCCGCCGTACGCGCCCTCACGGACCTGTCGCACGACGAGGACCGCGCTGTCGCACTGACGGCGACCGCCATCCTCGCGCTCCGTGACGCGGCTTCACCATGACCAGACACTGCGGAGCTGTCCGCCGTGGGCGAGGCACCGAGCGAATTGATCATCGTTTGGGCTTCGACTATCGTCCGCGTCCGTGAAATCTTCCCGTCTTGCCTCTGCCATGTTGATCCTTGCCGCTACGACAGCCCTCGCCGCCTGTGGCGACGGTGACAAGGCGACGACCGCCGGATCGACCACGCCCGCTCCCACCTCCGCGGCCCCGTCCGCGGTGGCCACCTCCGCTGCCGCCACGCCGACCTCGTCAGCCGTGGCGGGCGCCGCCAGCGACAAGAAGCTCTGCGAGGCGGTGAAGAAGGCCAGCGACGAGATGAGGGCCGAGATGGTGAAGGTCGTCACGACGGGCGATGCGTCGCCGGCGGACTTCAAGAAGATCTTGACTGGGCTGGAGCAGAAGGTGACCACTGTCGCCTCGACCGGCGACGGCAAGCTGGCCGATGCGCTCCGGACGTTCGCCGCCGAGGCTGGCAAGGCCGCGGCCGCGGCGGACCCGGCGACCGCCGCCGACAACCCGGCCTTCGAGAAGGCCGGCAAGGACGTCAGCGCCGCGTGCAAGGCCACCGGGGTCACCATGGTTCTCTGACCATCGCGCCCGATTGACGGGTGCGATGACGGACGGCCCCCACGCTCAGGCGTGGGGGCCGTCCGTCGACAACGGAGGTGGTGCTCAGCCGCCGGCGAAGGTCGTGTCGACGCCGCACTTGGCGTTCTGGTTGAGGCAGGACTTCACCAGGTCGCCGAGACGCTCCGGCTCCCAGGCGTTCATGAAGTCACCGTGCATGGATGACGGCTTGCCGGAGGAGAGGCTGAGGCCGTCACCGCCCAGCGACTCGTAGTTGACCATGAAGGAGAGATCCGGCACGGCCACCGGGTACGTGCCGGTGCAGACGCCGTTCACCGGGTCGCCCATGTGCGACTTGTGATCGGGTGAGTCGATGTTCTTGCCGTCCCAGCAGTCCTTGAACACGAGCTGGAAGATCAGGTTGCCGCCGGGGGCGCACTTCGGCCAGTTGCCGTCGGCGCTGCGGCCGATCTCGGCGCTGCCCGCGCACCAGAACTGGTTGCTACCGGCGTTCTTCGGTGTGTCCACCTGCCGCTTGGCGTCGCCCTCGACCACCACCAGGCCCGGCGGGAAGGGCTTGACCGTCGACGGGTCCTTGACCCGCGAGCCGTAGTAGATGCGCATGCTCTTGATCGGCACGGCCTTGCCGTCCTTGCGCAGCTCCGGGGTCCAGTAGGCGCTCTTGTCCCCGGGGGCGTTGCAGGTGTTCGCCGCGGCGAACAGCTTGTCCGTCGTGGTGAAGGCGTCGATCTTCGGGCCGAAGAAGGTGTGCATGTGTGAGGCGCCCGAGAGACCCGGCAGGACGATCGGGTCGTCCGGCGCCGAGTTCGCGACGCCGCAGTCGGTGTGGAACTCGGGAACCCGGGTGGTGCCCGGCGGCACCGCCTTCGGCTTGATGGCGTTGAACGCGGCCAGTTCCCTGCTCCACTTGGCCTGGTCGACAGGCACCCAGCCGCCGGCCGGCGCGCTCGGCGGGACGGACGTCGACGGCGACGCGGACGCGGTGGAACTCGGCGTGGCCGAAGGCGCGGCCGACGTGCTGGGCGCGGCCGACGTGCTCGGCGACGTGCCCGCCGCGGGGCCGAACGTGAACCAGTTCAGGTTCACGAAGTCCGACGTGGAGGTGCTCTTCAGGACGACGAAGACGGTCTGCGCGCCCGCCGGCACGGCGGAAGCCTTCGCGGTGACGGTCTTCCACTGCTGCCAGCCGCCGGTCTGGGCGATCGGGAAGCTGGCCAGCAGTTGACCGTTCTGCGCGCCGAGGTGCAGCTCGACAGTGCCGCCGGCGGCGTTGTGCGAGGCGACCCGGGCCGTCAGGTCGACGCCCGTTATCGATACCCCGTCGTAGCGCAGCCAGTCGCCGCTGGCCAGCCAGCCGACGTTCCGGCCGCCGTCGGCGTCGCCGGTGCCCTCGGTCTGCGCCCCGGACTGCGCGGCGAAGGCCTCTGCCTGCACCCGGCCGGGCACGGCGACCTCTTCGGCCTGGGCGCCGGCGATGTAGATGCCGCTGCCGGCCAGTGCGGCGACGACCGCGGAGGCGAGCGTGATGCGAGTGACGCGACGACGCTTTCGCGCCCGGTCCGGCGGTGCGACATGCGCGGGGGGAGTCCGCATTACCAGTGGTTTCCTTCGAGTCGACGACAAAGCTCCTGTCGGAAGGAGTATGTGCACGTCAGGGGGCTGCATCAACTCGCGGGGAAAGAATTAAGGAGGCCGGCCGGCAAGTGTCCTGGCAGCCAGCGCGGCCTCTTGGGATGACAATTTTTCGCTCGTCCAGTCTTAAGTTTGTTTTAAATCCTGGTCGCTCGCTTCTGGTCCGGTGATTACGAATTTCGAGTAACGAATTGTGGTCGAATTCTCGGCCTCAGTCCCGGACCGTCTCGACGGAGATGACCGGCGACAGCGCGCGCAGGAAGTCGGGCGCGTCGAACATCTCGCCGGCGGAGGCGACGCCGCTCGTCCTCGACTGACCATTGAGGATGCGCTGGACCGCCTCCACGGCCAGGGGCGCGCTGACGGCGTAGATGTCGCGGCCACTTGCCACGACACGGCGATGCGTGTCGCCGCGACGCACGATGACGTCGACAATGAACGTCTGCGCTGACCGGCCCCGCTCGTCGACCGCTACCGGCGCGTTCCCGGCGACGAGATCCGTGGCGGCGTCGACGGTCATGTACGTGCGGACCTCGGGGATGGCCAGGTGACGGGGGATGGTGACGATGTCGGCCATGGTGAAGTCACCGAGGACGTTGCGCCGGCCCAGCGGAACGGGGAAGTCCCAGTCCGACCTCGGCAGGTCCCGCTCACCGGAGTGGTACTCCAACCGGCCGCCCGTGTAGCGGACCCGACGACCGGCGCGGCGCTCGCGAGAGACGGCGCCCGCCGCGACCGTCCCGGCCGTCGGGTGCCAGCTGCTCAGTCCGTACGCGACGTGCGCCTCGTCGGCCGACGTCCAGTCGCCCATCGCCGTCGTCGCGAGCAGGTCGCCGAGCCCACCGAAGAAGGCCATCGCCGGGACCACCGCGACACCGGCCGCCCGGGCGCGTTCGGTGAAGTGCGTGAACGTGTCGACGTTGGCCTCGATCTCGGCCGCCACGTCCACGTACGGGATGCCGGCGCGCAGCGCAGCCTCGATCACACCGGCGGCGGTCGACGCGAACGGGCCGGCGCAGTTGATGACCGCGTCCACGCCGGTCAGTGCCGCGTCGAGCGAGACCGGATCGTGCACCGACGCCACCCGGTAGGGGAGTCCGAACGCGTCCAGCTGGCGCGCGTCGCGGCCCACCGGCAGCGCACCGAACCCGCGCTCGCGCAACTCCGTCACCACGAACCGACCGGTGTGCCCGTACGCCCCGAACACCGCCACGCTGTGCCCCATCGCTGCCCCCTCGAAAGATCGACTGGGACCAGCCTCCAGCAGTGGTCGGCGACCGACCAGTGTCGGGAACGCCAACACCCGTACACTTTCGGACATGGCAGTTGTCGCGATCGCAGCCACCGACGGGATGCTGCACTTCGAGCTGGCCCTGGCCTGCGAGGTCTTCGCCCGCGACCCCTCCGGCCTGGCAGACCCCTGGTACGACGTGGTGGTCTGCGGCACCGGCCCGGTGCGGATCGGCCGATTCCTGGTCGAGCCCGACGACGGGTTGGACCGCCTTTCCCGCGCCGACGCCGTGATCATCCCGTCGATCGAGGATGTCGACGTGGACGTACCCCCCGACCTGCTCGACGCCGTCCGCGCTGCCCACCGTGCGGGCGCCCGGATGGTCTCGCTGTGCACCGGCGCGTTCGTGCTGGCCGGCGCCGGTGTGCTCGACGGACTGCGGGCCACCACGCACTGGGCGCACACCGAGGCACTGGCCGCCCGCTATCCCCGGGTACGGGTCGACCCGGACGTGCTCTACGTCGACAACGGCACCGTGCTCGCCTCCGCCGGCAAGGCCGCCGCGATCGACCTGTGCCTGCACCTGATCCGCCGCGACCACGGCTCGACGGTCGCCAACGCCGTCGCCCGCCGCCTGGTCGTGCCACCGCATCGTGCCGGCGGTCAGGCCCAGTACGTCACCACCCCGGTGCCCGCCCGCGACGACCACCCGCTCGCCACCCTGTTCCCCTGGGTGCTGGCCCGCCTGGACCGGCCACTGACCGTCGAGGACCTGGCCCGGCAGGCGAACATGAGCTCACGCAACCTGGCCCGCCACTTCCGGTCGGCCACCGGCAGCACCCCACTGCTGTGGCTGTCGACGCAGCGCATCCGCCGGGCCCAGGAGCTGTTGGAGAACAGCGACGACAGCATCGACGCCATCGCCGAGGCGGCCGGCATGGGCACCGCCACGACGCTGCGTCGACACTTCCACCGCACCGTCGGTGTGGCGCCGGACGCGTACCGGCGCACGTTCCGCAGCGCCTGATCGCGCGCTGCCTTCCCCGGTCACCCCGAGGGCGGGGCGGCCGGGGGAGGCGACAGTCAGGCCAGCGGAGGCGCTGACTCGCTCAGACGGCCGTGCGGCCACCGTCGGCGTCCAGAACCACGCCGGTGACGAACCGTGCCTCGTCGCTGACGAGGAATGCGATGACGGCGGCGATGTCCTCCGGATCAGCGACGAAACCCAGCGGGGCCTGTGCCGCGAGCTGCCCCAGGGCGTCGCCCAGGGCGGCGGATCCCGGAGTGCGGGTCGGGCCGGGGCGCACGGAGTTCACGCGCACTCCCGCCGGGCCGAACTCGGCTGCCCAGCTCTTGGTCAGCAGGTCCAGGGCGGCTTTGCTGGCGCCGTAGACCGAAAGGCCCGGAAGGGCGACTTCGGCGGCGAGCGTGGAGACGTTGACGATCGCTCCACCGCCTCGTGCCGCCATGGCGGGTGCGAGGTTCGCGACCAGGTAGAACGGTGCCTTCAGGTTGGTGCCCAGCACCGCGTCGAAGGTCGACTCCTCGGTGCCCGCGGTCGGTCCACCGGCCCCGATCGCCGCATTGTTGACCAGGATGTCGAGGGTTCCGCCCGCCGATTCGGCAGCCCGGGTGGCCTTGGCCGCGAGTTCCGCCGCGGATCGGGCGTCACGGAGGTCGGAGGCGACGAAGTCGGCCTCTCCGCCCTCGGCGCGGATCTCCTCCACCACTTTCAGTCCTCGTTCGACATCGCGGCCGGAGGCGATGACATGGACGCCGCCGCGGGCGAGCTTGAGTGCGGTGGCGCGACCGATTCCGCTCGTCGAGCCGGTGATGAGGGCAGTCTTGGTTCCCACGGGATCTCCTTGCTGAGTGGTTGCAGATGGGCCTGGCGGGTGCGACCAGGTGGCGTCGGTGCGGCTCGACCGTGGACGCGTCACAGGTTCTTCAGGAAGGCGACGCGGTCGGCCATCGCGCCGCGTGCCACCCGGGACTCGGGTGCGAACTGGTCGAATCCGTGGACCGCGCCGGGGCGCACCGGGTTCGCCGGCTTGTACAGACGCAGCGCAATGGTGTGCCCGTCCGCGGACGGCACGGTGACGTCGACGACCTCGGCACGGTTGTCGGGTTTCACGGTGGCCGCCAACCCGCCATATACGGCGTCGATGGTGGCCCGTCGAGTCCTCCAGTCACCGACGGCCGGTGGTGTCGGTGGAGCGGCGGCGGCGATCGCGCCGACGGCCTCGAGAAGTTCGTTGTCGATGCTGAGCACTGCTGACCCTCAACGTCTCGTGATTGTGTAGCCTCGAATACGTACGACGTACGTAAGAGTTGCTCGCGTACGCTGTACGTGTCAAGTGACATGGGGCACGTCGTCAGGGGAGCCAGCATGAGAGCCCGTTTCACCCTCGCGGACATCCAGCAACACGCGCTGGTGATCGTCGACCGGGATGGGTTGGCCGGGCTCACCATGCGCTCCCTCGCGGCGTCCCTGAAAACCGGCGCCATGACCCTCTACAACTACGTCGACAGCCGCGAAGCCCTTGAGGAACTCGTGGTCGACGCCGTCTCGTCCCGCGTTCAGATACCGGAGCCAACCGACGACTGGCGGGCCGACACTCGTGCCGTGGCCACCGCCATGTGGCGGACCTTCCGGGCGCACCCGGCGGTCATCCCGCTCATACTCACCCGTCGCACCTCCTCCCGGGCCAGCCTCGCTCCGGCCGAGGCGCTCGCGGCAGCCCTCGCCCGTGGAGGTCTGGACGGCGTCGACCTGTTCGTCGCGTTCCGCGCCGTCTCGGCGTTTGTCACGGGTATTGCGCAGAACGAGTTGGCCGGTGCGCTCTCGCGTGAGAAGGATCCGGCCTCTGCCGCCAACCGCGTCGAAGCGCTTGCGCGAGGTGCTCTGCCGACCCTCGCCGAACTGGCCCCGGTCGGGGCGGTGTTCAGCGGGCAGGAGTTCGAGCGTGGACTCACGCTCGTCCTCAACGGCATCACGCACACTCCCCGCCCGTTCAGCCCTCACGATCAGGCAGGCCACTAGCGTCGAACTCACGGTGGGCGGACGTCGTGGTGGGACGCCGAGGCGGGCTACGCGCGGAGGACGTCGCTGGTGGGAGTTCGGCAGAATGCCAAGCTCCTGCTCTGCCGGCGGTCGGGGGTTCCAATGGGCTACAGCTTCGAGCACGTTGATTTGCCCGAACCCGCCGCGACCGCGCGCGCCCACGCCGAAACGTGCATGGATCTGGACGCGTCGTGCGGCAACTGGCCACAGTGCTACGAGGAGTACTCATGGCTCGCCGCCGCCTACCGGTTCGCTCTGAACGCGGCCGCCATGGAGTTCTGTCGGGAACGCCTGCGGTCAGCCGGCATGACCTATCAGGCAACGCCGCAGCCCTTTCCGGACTGGCCGTTCGACAGCATGGACGACTGGCGCAACGATCAGCGCCGACGCGACGCCTACAACGCGGCCGAACGGGCGGCAGCCGCGCAGACGAGCCCCGGCAAGGTGGGGATCCCCGAGTTCAAGCTGACGAGCAACGGCCCCTGGGTGGTGGGCGAGACCGAGATCGAGCAGGCGTTGATTCTCTACGAGGCGTCGCCGACGAGCCTGCGCGCCGAGTGGGAGACCGACGAGCTGTGGGTCACCTGGCTCGACTGGCTGAGGGAGACGCGTACCCACGGCGGCTTCACCGTCAGCTGACCGTGTCGCTAGCGCTGGTCGGGGCGTTGCCGGGCGAACGCGTCGCGCTTGCCCCAACGGCCGGGGATGTCCAGAAGCGCGATCTGCCCGAAGGTGGTGGGCAGCGCCGGGTCCACGGCCAGGTGGTCCTCGTGCGGGTTGATACCGAGCATGGTGCGGATCAGCAGCATGCAGGCTCCGCTGGACCATGCCTGCGGGCTGCCTGCGGTCGGGTACCGAATCGGAAACCTGGTGGTCTCGCGGTCGAACCCGCCGAACGCCTCGGGTAGCCGACCCTCGAAGTAGGTGGCGGCGGAGAGGATGCCCTCGGCGATGCGGGCCGCCTCATTGCTGAACCCGTAACGGCGGAGGCCCCAGGCGATGAACGAGTTGTCGAACGGCCAGACCGTGCCGTTGTGGTAGCCGAGCGGGTTGTAGCGGCGCTGCCCCTCGGCGAACGTCCGCACCCCCCAACCGGAGAAAAGCGCCGGGCCCATCAGGTGCTCGACCACCCGGGGAGCCCGTTCCGGTGGCACGATGCCGCTCCACAACAGGTGCCCGATGTTGGACGACAGGCTGTCCACGGGAGTGCCGTCGTGGTCGAGCGCGAGGGCGTAGAAGCCGCGGTCCTCCAGCCAGAAGTCCCGGTTGAACCGCTCGTACAGCGCCGCCGCCTCGCGCTCCAGCCGCTCGGCGAAGGCAGGATCACCCCAGAAGGTGCGGGCCAGCCGTGCTCCTCGGATCTTCGCGTCGTAGGCGTACCCCTGGGTTTCGCAGGTGGCCCTCGGGAAGCCCGGCAGCCTGCCGTCGGCGTAGGAGATGCTGTCCCAGGAGTCCTTCCAGCACTGGTTGTCCAGTCCGGTGGCGCGGTTGCGTCGCTGGTACCAGACGTAGCCGGTGGAGGTCAGGTCCGCGTACCTGTCGATCCAGGCGAGGGCCGCGCGGGCCTCCTGCTCCAACTCGATCACCAGCGCGGTGTCGCCGCTCCACCGCTCGTACTCGTCGAGCAGCACCACGAACAGCGGGGAGGCGTCCACCGTGCCGTAGTAGGGGGAGTGCGGCTGCTCCTCGAAGGCGGCCGACTCCCCGTAGCGCAGCTCGTGCAGGATCCGGCCCGGGTCCTCCTCCAGCACGTCATCGGTCCGGGCCCCCTGTAGCGACGCGAGGATCCGCAGTGTCGGTGGGGTCAGCGACGGGGTGACGGGCAGGGTCTGCAGGCAGGTCAACAGGCTGTCGCGGCCGAAGAGGGTCATGAACCAGGGCAACCCGGCTGCGGGTACGCTCGCGCCGCCGAGCGAGAGCGGGGCGAAGCGCAGCGCCGCCAGGTCCACCAGGCTGCGGTGGTAGACCTGCTGGAGGCCGACGCTTTCGGTGTCCAGGGTCGGAGCCGCCGCGACCCAGGCCCGCACGCTCGTGGGCAGGGTGGAGTCGTCCGGCCGTAGGGCGCGCAGGGCGGAGCGCAGGTCGACACCGTCCGGACGCAGCGCCAGCATGACGGCCTGCAACCGGGTCGACCACTGCTGCCCGGGACGCAGGCGGACCGCGAACCGGAGGCCGCCGGGGTCGAACTCGGCGGGCTCGCTCGCCGACACGACAACCTCACGTCGGTACGTGCCGCGCCGGTAGCCCAGGCGCAACTCGTTCGAGCCGACGTTTGTGTAGTGGGCGCCGGCCTTGTCACCGATGTCGAACTTGATCTCGAAGATGTCGGCGAAGTCGGCGGCCACCTCCAGACGTACGTCGAGCGTCATGTCCCGCTCGCCGTAATTGAAGATCGTCAGCGACTCGGTGAGGTCCGGGCCGATGCGCCGGCGCCGAATGGCCGACACGTCGGCCTCCACGTAGTCCACCGCCGCGCCCGGTACCACGAAGAACGTGACCTCGAAGTACTGGCTGTCGTCCACCGACAGTGCGGTCATGCACTCGCCGTTGACGGTGAGCCTCCAGCGGGACAGGAAGCGCGTGTCGGCCGCGAAGAGGCCGACCGGGGTGCTCGGGGACGACTCCACGTCGCCGCTGGCGTCGGAGACCATGAAGGTGTTGCCGTCGATGCACGCCACGGTGCCCGCGATGTCCCTCATCGGTCACGTCCCACTGTCGGGCGTGTAGTGCTGCCGCGGCCCATGCTTTCGCGGAAACAGCCGCCCGATGCGCAACGCCAGGGCGAGGTCACCGTCGACCATGATCTCGCCCCGGGTGATCGCCGCCAGCCCGTTCACCTCGCCCCGCGCCATCGCGTTCGCGACCTGCGCGGACACCTGGATCACAGTGGTGGCGGGACCACCGCTTCGGGTCACCCGCATCCGGCCATGATCGATGTCCAGCCGCCACTGCTCCAGGTGGCCGTCGTCGCGGATGTCGAATCGCACGCTCCCGCAGACCTTGCTGAACCGCGGATCCTGGCCAGCGACCGTCAAATGCTCGAAGAAGGCGCTGGTCGCCGACATCCCACCTCCTCGGGCGCTAGTAACAGCGGATGCCGGCTACCCGGTACGGATCACTCCTAACACCGGCCGGCGCCCTCGTTCAGGGTGCGAGCGGGGTCCCGAGGTTGAAGTCCACCACGACCGGCGCCCGGCGGACCCGCACGGGAGTCGCGGCGTCGAAGCCGGCGGCGTCGCGGTGCCAGACCGGCAGGGCGTACGTGCAGTCGCAGCGCAGCTTCACCCGCTGCCCGGGGAGCAGGCGCAGGGCGTAACCGCTGCCCACGTCCGCCACGCCGGCCAGGTCCCCGGTGGTCGCGTCGAACGCGATCACCTGGCCGTAGGTGAGCAGCTCGTCGACCCGTACCGCCCCGGTGAGCGGTGTCCCGGCGGGCAGCGCCTGATTCAGGGTCGCCGTCTGGTTGGCGCGGACCCGCACCGGCCGCGCCTGCTGCCGACCACCCACCCCACCGGACCACACGGTGGCCAGCCCGGCAGCGACGAACTGCACCGGCCAGTGGTACGGGCCGAGACCGGTGATCGTGTAACGGCCGTCCTCGTCGGTGGTCGGGCCGTGGTCGTCGTACTTCGGGTGCGGCACGTAGGGCACCACCATCACCAGCGCACGGGGCACCGGTGCGCCCGTCGCCGCGTCGGTCACCACCCCGACGACGGTGCCCGGCGGGTCGAGCCGGATGGTCGGTGCCCTGGTCACCGCGCCGGGCCGCACCCGGATCACCTGTGCCCGCTCGCGTTCACCGGTGCCGCCGTGTCGGCCGACCCACTGCAAGCCGTACGCCGTCGCGTCGTAGGGGCTCACCAGCAGCCGGTACCTGCCCGGGGCGACGTCGCCGGTCACCAGGTTGCCCTGCTCGTCGGCGCAGCCCCCATACCGCCCGTCTTGGTCCTCGCCGAGGCCGACCGCCGACAACGCGGCGGCGTCCACCGGGACGAGCGCGGCGCAGGCCCGAGGGACCGGTGCGCCGGTCGCCGCGTCGCGCACCACGGTGCGGACGCTGCCGGGCGCGGTCGACCCTGGGGTACGCGCGTCGGCCGGCGCGGCGGTCTCCACGACGAGCAGTGCGACGGCGACGGTGGCGGTGAGGTAGCGCAGGAGAGCCCGGCTCATGGGGGTGTCCTTCCGGCGGCGCGGCGGGTTGGGCCGACGGTAACGGCTCTCAGTTGATCCAAATCGGTCAATGTCGCGATGCCGACCCACGCCTGGGGCGTTCCCACCCAAGCTGCCGCATCGGACGTTCTACCCCGAACCTGGCGCATGCGGCACCTGTACGACATAGCGTCACGGGGGCGGAAGCACCGCCGCCCCCGCCGGCGGACCGGCGGCGACGTCCACCGGAAGGGACCGGACATGAGTCGTGTCGACACTGTGCTCCTACCGGAGCTGGACGGGCCGGTGCCGGCGACACTGCCGAGCGCGCTCGGCCTGCTGAGCCTGGCCCTGGGAGTGGGCGCCCTGGTCGCGCCCGGACCCATCGCCCGGATGACGGGGGTGGACGACGCTCCGGCCGCGCGGTCCGTGCTACCGGCCATCGGCCTGCGCGAGCTGGGCAGCGCCGCCGGCCTGCTCAGCGGCCGCCGCCCGGCCGGCTGGGTCTGGAGCCGGGTGGCCGGCGACGCGATGGACCTCACAGTGCTCGGACGAGCCCTCGCCGACCGTGACGGTGAACGCCGCCGCCGGGTCGCGCTGACCACCCTCGCCATCGCCGGAATCACCGCCGTCGACCTGCTCGCCGCCGTACGCGTCGGCCGGGCTCGACGCGCCCGCGCCCGGGTGATCCGGATGGAGATCGCGGTGACCGTGAACCGGTCGCCCGCCGAGGCGTACCGGTTCTGGCGGGACATGGAGAACCTGCCCCGGTTCATGGCGCACCTGGAGTCCGTACGCGCCGACGACCTGCGCCGCTCGCACTGGATCGCCCGTGGTCCCGCCGGGCACCGGGTCGAGTGGGACGCCGAGATCATCGACGACCAGCCGAACAAGTCGATCACCTGGCGGTCCCTGCCGGGGACCCGGGTGCCCAACGCCGGGCGGGTCCGGTTCGTGCCCGCGCCCGGCGACCGGGGGACCGAGGTGCGGGTGGAGCTGCGCTACGCGCCGCCGGCCGGCGCGCTCGGCCGAGCGGTGGCGAAGCTCTTCGGCGAGGAACCCGAGCAGCAGGTCCGTGACGACCTGCGCCGGTTCAAGCAGGTGCTGGAGACCGGCGAGGTCGTCCGCTCCGAGGGCAGCCCCAACGGCATCTCCGTACGCCAACAGGCCATGCAGCGCCCCGCCCAGCCGCTGCCCGCGTCGCGCCGCTGACCGCCCACGCATCCGAAAGGGACCGACCATGAAGGCCACCGCCTGGATGGGCACCGACAGCGTCAAGGTGATCGACGTGCCCGACCCGAAGATCATGAATGCGCGGGACGCGATCGTCCGGATCACCACCACAGCGATCTGCGGCTCCGACCTGCACCTCTACCACGGCTACATCCCCGCGATGCGCAAGGGCGACATCCTCGGCCACGAGTTCATGGGCGAGGTCGTGGAGGTGGGCCCGCAGGTCCGCAACCTCAGCCCCGGCGACCGGGTGGTGGTGCCCTTCCCGATCGCCTGCGGGCACTGCTCCTCCTGCCAGCGTGGCCTCTACTCGGTCTGCGAGAACTCCAACCCGAACGCCGGCATCGCCGAGAAGATCATGGGGCACTCGCCGGCCGGCATCTACGGCTACTCCCACCTGCTCGGCGGCTACGCCGGCGGTCAGGCCGAGTACGCCCGGGTGCCGTTCGCCGACATCGGCCCGCTCAAGGTGCCCGACGAGGTCAGCGACGACCAGGCGGTCATGCTCGCCGACGTGTTCCCGACCGGCTACATGGGCGCCGAGATGTGCGACATCAAACCCGGCCAGGTGATCGCGGTCTGGGGCGCCGGGCCGGTGGGGTTGTTCGCCGCGGCCAGCGCCCGGCTGCTCGGCGCGGAGCGGGTGATCGTCATCGACCGGTTCCCGTACCGGCTGCGGCTGGCCGAGGAGCACGTCGACGCCGAGACGATCAACTACGAGGAAGCCGACGTGCTGGACACCCTCAATGAGATGACCGCCGGCCGTGGCCCCGACGCGTGCATCGACGCGGTGGGCCTGGAGGGCCACCACGGCAACGCCGCCATGTACGCGTACGACCGGGCCAAGCAGGTCGCGCGGGTCGAGACCGAACGGCCGTTCGCGCTGCGGCAGGCGATCCTGGCCTGCCGCAGCGGAGGGGTGGTCTCGGTCGTCGGCGCGTACGGCGGCTTCGTCGACAAGTTCCCGATGGGCGCGTTCATGAACCGGTCGCTGATCATGCGGACCGGCCAGTGCCACGTCCAGCGCTACACCCGGCCGCTGCTGGAGCGCATCCGGCGCGGCGAGATCGACCCGAGTTTCATCGTCAGCCATCGGATGCCGCTGCGCGACGCCCCGAAGGGCTACAAGATCTTCCAGAAGAAGCAGGACGACTGTACGAAGGTGCTGCTCAAGGTGTGACTGGCGGCCAGGTCTGCCGGCCGGGGATGCCTAACGCGCTGCCTTTGGAGCTGATGTCGCAAACGAATCAGCCCGGCTGGCTTTCGCTGCCTCGGCCGGGAGGCCGGCGGCCGGGGCGGGACGGGTTGGCCCGGCGTGGCCCGGGGTGGGGCCGAGGTTGGCCCGGCGTGGCCCGGCGTGGCCCGGCGTGGGGCCGAGGTTGGCCCGGGGAGAGATGATGTCGTATGCGATTCAGCTCCAAAGGAGCCGACCAGCACCTCAGCCACCCACGCCTGTCGCTCTGCGTGAACGGGGCACCGGGCCCGGCCTTCGCTCGGCGCGAGCTGGCGTGTCGCCATGGAGAGTGCTGACACGTCGGTGACTGTCTCGGCCGACCTCACTGTCCGACTGCGACCGGTTGCCGAGCCCACCCAACGATGCTCCGGCCGCTCTGCACCGAGCCGGGCCTGATCGGGTTGGACTGGGCCGGCTTCCGGGACGCCGGGCATTGTGCCGGCCAGCGAGTTTCGGGCTGGCCAGTGGCGCGACGGTTACCTGTACAGCCGGCTGCGCGACGACCCGTCCCCCTGGGACCCGACGCCGCACTAGCGCGAGCGGACTCCCGGCTCCACCGTCAGGGTCCCCGCCGAGGCGTCGATCGTTGCCCGCGCGCCGAGCGGAACGGTGAGCTGCCCGTTGCCGTGGCCCAGTCGTAGCCCGCCCAGGACCGGCACACCAAGGTCGGACAGGCGGTCCTTCAGCACCGCCGCCGCGTCCCACTCACCGGGTTCACCGACGCTGTTGGTGATCTGGCCGATGACCACCCCGGCGACCCTGGACAGCACACCGACCCTGCGCAGCTCGGTCAGCATCATGTCGATGCTGTACGGAGCCTCGTCCACATCCTCGAAGAACAGGATCGCGTCGTTGAACCTCGGTGAGTCCGCCGCGCCGAGCGATGTCGAGATCAGTGTCAGGCAGCCGCCGAGCAGGGGCCCCGACGCCCGACCCGGCACCACCACGGAAGCGGCTGTCTCGGCCGGGTCCCTGACGATCGTGACGGGCGCGGTGGTCATCACCGCCCTGCGGAGCGCCTCGGCCGACTCGGCGCCGGTGCGGTCGTCACTCCAGTTGACCATGGGGCCGTAGAAGGTGACCAGGCCGGTATCGCGCCAGAGCTTGCCGTGGATGCTGGTGATGTCGCTGAAGCCGACGACCACCCTGGGGTCCCGACGGAGAACGGAGACGTCGATCTGGTCGACGATCCGCTGCGTGCCGTAACCGCCGCGGGCGGCGAAGACGGCACGGATTCCCGGGTCGGTGAGGGCCGCGTTCAGGTCGGCCAGCCGTTGCGCGTCGGTGCCGGCCAGATAGCCGTACTTGGTGAAGACGTGCCTGCCCAGCTCGACCTCCAGGCCCCAGCTCCGCAGGATCTCGATGCCGCGAGCCATGTTCGTGGGGTCGGGCGTGCTGCCCGGCGAGACGACCCGAACCCGGTCACCGGGTGCCAGCGCCGGTGCCCGCAGGACCCGCTTCGCGGCGACCGGCGCGGCCTGCGCGGACGCGGCCTGCGCCGTGCCGACGAGCATCGCGCCGCCGGCGGCCGCCGCTCCCATCCGCAGCATGTGGCGACGGGACAGAGGCACCCGCGTTGGCCTCTGGGTCGGAGCTGGGTCTGGTCCAGACGTGGCCATCGGCGTCCCCGTTCATCGTGATAAGACGATGTGTGAGCCGCCACAGCCTACGACAGTCTTCGATGGCGATGGGGGTCCACAAGGGACATCGCCCGGGGTCGGCCTCCACGCAGACCGGCACTGTCGGACCGGGGGCGACGTGACTGGCGGTTTTGTGAGGCCCCGCCCGCCGATGGCGGGGAGTCCGGATCCGCGCGTGACCCCGTTTGTGGCCAGGGAGCCTGGGAACTCGCCCCGTTCGTCCGCAGGCAGCCCTGACGGCATGTCGAGGAGAAGCGAAGGAGCGGGTCATGGAGTACGAGCAGATGATCGCCACGGTACGACAGCGCGCCGGCCTCGGTGAGAACGAGGCCGTGCGGTCCATCCAGGCAGTCCTGTCGGTGCTCGGTGAACGGCTCGCCGGACAGGAGGCGGACAACCTGGCGGCGCAGCTACCGGATCGGCTGGACGCGTCGGTCACCCGTAATCCGCAGGGCCGCCGGTGGGACATTGGTGAGTTCCTGAAGCACGTCGGCGACCGCGAACAGGTCGCGAACGCGGACCACGTGCGTCAACACGCCCAAGCGGTGTTGCGTACCGTCGCCGAGGCGCTCAACGACGACGAACGGCACGACCTGCTCGCCCAGCTTCCCGGCGGCATCACCGATCTCTTCGGTGTTCCCACCCCGCGAGGCTGAGCCCCCCGCCGATCGGACTACCCGGGGCGCTCACGGGATCGGCCACTCGTGCACCGGGCGGTTGCTGTGCATCAGGTCCACGTAGTGCCGGACCACCTCGCGCAACGCCTCCGGCCGGTCCAGGTGGTCGGCCGACTCCAACCGGTGCAGCGTCTCCACCTGCCAGCTCGCCCCGTTGCGGCTGGTCAGGCACCGCTGCTCGATGATGCCGAGCAACCGGTCCCGCTCGGTGGGGTCGAGCCCCCACCGGTCCAGGCCGTGATGCGCCATCGGCAGCAACCGGCGCAACACCAACTCGGTGACGGGCAGGTAGCCGAGACCCGGCCAGAAGACCTGCGCGTCGATGCCGTGCCGGGCGCAGCTGGTGAAGTTCTCCTCGGCGGCGCTGAACGACATCTGCGACCACAGTGGCCGGTCCGATTCGGCGAGGGCGCGCACCAACCCGAAGTAGAAGGCGCCGTTGGCGATGGTGTCCAGCACGGTCGGGCCGGCAGGCAACACCCGATTTTCCACCCGCAGGTGCGGGCGGCCACGCGACACGTCGTACACCGGGCGGTTCCACCGGTAGACGGTGCCGTTGTGCAGGCGCAACTCGGCCAGATTGGGCACCTCGCCAGCAGCCAGGGCCTGCGCCGGATCCTCCGGGTCGCAGACCGGCAGCAGCGCCGGGAAGTAGCGCACGTTCTCCTCGAACAGGTCGAACACGCTGGTGATCCACCGTTCCCCGAACCAGACCCGGGGGCGTACCCCCTGGGCTTTGATCTCTTCCGACCGGGTGTCGGTGGCCTGCTGGAACAGCGGGATGCGGGTCTCGCGCCACAGCTCCCGGCCGAAGAACAGCGGCGAGTTCGCGCCGACCGCGACCTGGATGCCGGCGACCGCCTGGGCGGCGTTCCAGTAGTCGGCGAAGTGGGCGGGGCTGACCTGGAGGTGGAACTGGGTGCTGGTGCAGGCCGCCTCAGGGGTGATCGTGTCGGCGGTGACCGCCAGCCGTTCCACCCCGCTGATGGCGATCGGCAGATCCTCACCGCGGGCCGCGAAGATCTGCTCGTTGAGCAGCTTGTAGCGGGGATTGGCCGACAACGTCTCGGCGGTCAGGTGCTCGGGGCGCAACGTCGGCAGGATGCCGATCATGACCATGTGCGCGCCGATCGCCCGGGCCTTCACCTCGGCGGCGTTCAGGCTGGCCCGCACGTACTCCTCGAAGTCGGCCGTGCCGGTGCCGGTCAGCCGGCGCGGCGGCACGTTGATCTCGACGTTGAACTGGCCCAACTCGGTCTGGAAGCTCGGGTCGGCGATGGCCGCCAACACGTCGGCGTTGCGCATCGCCGGGTTCGACGCCTCGTCGACCAGGTTCAGCTCGATCTCCACGCCGGTCATCGGCCGGTCGACGTCGAAGCGGGACTCCCGCAGCATCTCGGCGAAGACATCCAGGCAGCGGCGGACCTTGTCGCGATAGCGGGCCCGATCCTCTCGACTGAAGGTTCGCACGCCGACGTCCTCGCCCATGGTCACCACCCCGTCACCGCTGGTCCCCCTAACCTCGCACGTGATCGGCGGGCGGGGGAAGACCCGATGCTTCTTTCCTACCCAGCTGCCGGTCCCGCCACCCCGGCCAGAGCGGACCGATAGCATTGCGGCCCGAGAGGTGGTGGCGTGCGAATGCGCGAGAAGGTGACCCGGCTGTTCGTCGTGGCGGCGATCGCCGAGGCCTGCTCCTGGCTGGCCCTGCTGGTCGGCATGCTTGTCAAGTACGGCCCGCCGGACAACGAGCTGGGCGTCAAGATCTTCGGGCCGATCCACGGCGGCCTGTTCGTCGCGTACGTCCTGCTGGTGCTGGCCGTGGCCCGGCTGCACCGGTGGAGCCCGCTGACCACGGTGGTGGCCCTGGCCAGCGCGGTGCCGCCGTTCGCCACTCTGGCCTTCGAGCGCTGGGCCCGCCGCCGGGGAATGCTCGGCGTCGAGCGGCAACCGGTCCGCGAGCCCGCCCCGGTCGGCTGACCCGCCGGCCCACCTCGGTCGCTGACCCGCCGGCCCACCCGCTGGCCCGGCGGACCGATCAGGTCAGCGCGGAGCAGGCCGCGATGCCGGCCAGCAGCAGTGCGCCCAGGAACGCCTGCAACAGCAGCGGCGGCCCTAGATGCGACCAGAGCGTCGCGGTACGCGGGGTCAGCAGCTGCCCGGTGGTGAGGTTGACGATCCGCTCGATCCGGGGCGGCAGCTCCGGGTCGCGTTGCGGGCGCACTGTGAGCTGCACCTGATCCGCCGGGTGCAGGGCGCTCTGCGGCAGGTGACCGTGCAGCTCCACCTCGCAGAGCTGGCCCGCGGTGTTGCGCAGCCGCACCGGGGTCACCAGGTATTCCGGGCCCTGCTTCAGCTCCTTCCAGCGACGGCGGGTGCCGCCACCTCCGAAGGAGAAGAGCGAGCGCAGCAGCAGGGCGGGCAGCCGGGCGAAGGCCGCCGCGGCGAGCACCGCCACCAGCACCGGCTGACCGATGCGTACCTCGCGGGTGTAACCGTCGAGCAGGCGGATCAGCCGCCCGGTGACGATTCGTTCCGTCGGGTGCACGATCCGTCGGGTATCGAGTCCACTGTCCATCTCCACCACCGAGAGTCCGCATGTGTTCACAGATCGTAGCGACGTCTCCAGTTGAACGACGTGAATGAAACCTGGTCACGGGCTCACGGCCGCGAGGTGACATCCCCGGCGACCCGGGTAAGCGGGGGGCCGAGCTGGAAAGGGGTCGAGCATGCAGCTGTCCTTCCTGCGCCCGCTCTACGACCGTCCCGGGCCGTGGTGCTCGGTGTATCTGGACGCCTCCGCCGACACGGAGGACGCCAAACCCGCGTTGGACCTACGCTGGCGTGCCCTGGAGCGCAGCCTGGCCGAACAGGGTGCGGACGAGGCGAACATCGCCGCATTGGACCGGGTGGTCCGAGGTCACGACCCGATGGTCGGGGACTACGGCCTGGCGGTCTTCGCCAGTCACGGCCGGGTGGTGCTCTCCGAGTACCTGTCCGCGCCACCACTGCGGGACCTGGCCAACGTCGGGCCGTTGCCGCACGTGATGCCGCTGCTCGCCCAGCGCGGGGAGCAGGTGGCCTGGGTACGTGTGATCGCCGACCGACTCGGCGCCGACGCGATGGCGGTCAGCGCCGGCGGGGTGCCCCGGCGGGCACACGTCGCCGGCCGGGACGAGTACCCGCTGCGACGGACGAAGCCCGGCGGCTGGTCCCAGTCCCGCTACCAGCGGGCGGCCATGGAGGCGTGGCACCAGAACGCCGGTGATGTCACCGCGGCGACCGTGCAGCTGGCGGACCGGGTCGGCGCGGACGTGGTGGTGGTCGCCGGCGACGTCCGGGCCACCGGAATGATCGCCGCCCAGATGCCGGAGCGCTGGCAGGACCTGGTGGTCCGTACCGATGCCGGGTCGCGGGCCGGCGGCGCCGACCAGACGATGCTGGACGACCTCACCGTGCAGACCATCGCGGAGATCGCCGACCAGCGGATCAATGCCGCGTTGGACAAGTTCGGCGTGCAGGAGGACGTGGGCGGCGGCCTCGACGCGGTCGTCTCGGCCCTGCAACGCAACCAGGTGGACATGATGCTCATCGTGGACGACCCGTCGGCCAACGGTGAGCTGTGGATCGGCGCGGAACCCACCGAGATCGCCGTCGACCCGGGGCAGCTGGCCGCCATGTCGGTGGCCGACCCGCAGCGGGTACGCGCCGACGCTGCGCTGGTCCGGGCGCTCGTCGGCACCGACGCGGCACTCACCGTGCTCGGACCCGACGAGGCGCCCGACCTGACCGACGGCGTCGGCGCGGTACTGCGCTACGTAGACCCCAGCACACCGGGGCGCGGCAATGGTTGACCGCACGGTCGCGGACATCGTTGTGGAACGGCTCCTGGCCTGGCGGGTGCCCCGCGCCTTCGGGTACCCGGGCGAGGCGATCGCCCCACTGGTCGAGGCGCTGGACCGCACCGGCGGGGAGCCGGCGTTCATCCCGGCCCGACACGAGGAAACCGCCTCGTTCATGGCCACCGGGCACGCCAAGTTCACCGGCGGCCTCGGGGTCTGCCTCGCCACCCAGGGGCCCAGCGCCGTCCAGCTGCTCAACGGTCTCTACGACGCCAAGCTGGACAGCAAGCCGGTGGTGGCCATCGTCGGGGAGGACATCTCCGGGCCGCTGGGCGGCGCGCACCAGGAGATCGGGCTGAGCCGGCTCTTCGGGGACGTGTGCAACCAGTTCGTCAGGTACGGCCGCAGGCCCGAGGAGGTGGGGGCGCTGCTGGACCAGGCGTTCCGGACGGCGGCGGCGACCCGCAGCCCGACCTGCGTGGTGCTGCCCCGCCAGTTGCAGGAGGCGCTGGTGCCCGAGCCGCAGACGTACGCCGCCGGGGTGATCACCGCGACCCCCGGCGAGCCGCTGGCCCGGGTCCTGCCGCACGAGGCGGACCTCGACGCCGCCGCGCAGCTGCTCAGCGGCGGCCAGCGGGTCGCGATCCTGGTGGGCCAGGGCGGTCGGGACGCGGCCGCCGAGATCATCGAGATGGCCGACCGGCTGGGCGCCGGTGTGGCCACGTCGCTGCTGGGCAAGCCGGTGCTCGACGAGCGGCTGCCGTTTCACACCGGGGTGCTCGGCGAGGTCGGCACCCCGGCGGCGGCCGAGCTGATGGGTGGCTGCGACACGCTGCTGATGGTCGGCACCAACGACCCGTGGACCGACTACTTCCCGATGCCCGAGCAGGCGCGCACGGTGCAGATCGACATCGACGGCCGTCGGATCGGCACCCGCTACCCGGCCGACGTGCCGTTGGTCGGTGACGCCGCCGAGACCCTGCGGGCGCTGCTGGGCCGGCTGCGCGGTCGGCCCGAGCAGCAGTGGCGTGCCACCGTGGAGAGTTCGGTGGACCGCTGGCGGGAGGTCGCCGCCGAGCGGGCCGCAGCCGCCGCGGACCCGGTCAACCCGCAGCTCGTCCTCCAGGAGCTGTCCGCCCGGATGCCCGGCACCGGCGCGGTCGCGGTCGACGTGGGCTCGGTCCTCTACTGGTACGCCCGGCACCTCACGCTGCCACCCGGGGTCAACGCGCAGTTGTGCGGCACCCTCGGCTCGATGGGCTGCGCGTTGCCGTACGCGGTGGCGGCCAAGCTGGCCGCCCCCGACCAGCCGGTGATCGCGCTTGTCGGTGACGGGGCGATGCAGCTCAACGGACTCGCCGAACTGATCACCGTGTCGCACCTCTGGCAGCAGTGGCACGACCCACGGCTGGTGGTGCTGGTACTCAACAACCGCGACCAGAACGGCATGGGTGGCGGGCGGGAACCGTCGTCCGACCCGACCCACCGCCGCCCCGACGTGCCGTACGCCGGGTGGGCCCGACTGCTGGGGTTGCACGGGGTGCGGGTGGACCGCCCGGAGCTGGTCGGCGCGGCCTGGGACGAGGCCCTCGCCGCGGACCGCCCCTGCGTACTGGAGGCGGTCGTCGACCCGGCGGTGTCGCTGGCGCCACCGGAGCCCGCCTTCGCCGACCTGCGGGGCCTGTACGCCGAGGGCGCTCCGGCCCGGAAGGTCCGCGAGCAGGTGGAGGTCACCGCGAACGCCGACGATCTCGTTTAGCCGCCCTGGACCAGGGCATCAGTAGCGGCCCCGACGACGCTGGAGGTCCCATGTCCGAGCCCGCCGACCGCCGCTACGGTCCCGCGACTCTGCCGCGCGCGCGGGGCCCGTTCTCCGCGGCGGTCGTCGAGGCGCTGCGGCGCCCGCCGCACGACCTGCCGGCCGATCTCGGCGTCGATCTCGACCCGGCGGACCCGTTCACCGACGAGGACCTGCAGCTGACGCTGTTCCTCTGCTACGAGCTGCACTACCGGGGCTGGCTCGGGGTGGACGAGTCGTGGGAGTGGCAGCCGACGCTGCTGGCGCTGCGTGCCCGCTGCGAACGGGTCTTCGAGGCGGCGCTGCGTCGGCTGGTCGGCGCGCCCCCGGTGCCCGCCGCCGGGGTGGCGGCCGGCCTGGCCGAGCTGGTCGCGGCCGACAACGGTCCGGCGCTGGCCGCGACGCTGCAACGGCGCGCCGACCTCACCCAGTTCCGCGAGTTCGTCGCCCACCGCTCCGTCTACC
The DNA here is from genome assembly GCF_018070365.1 of Micromonospora sp. D93. Classification (NCBI taxonomy): domain Bacteria; kingdom Bacillati; phylum Actinomycetota; class Actinomycetes; order Micromonosporales; family Micromonosporaceae; genus Micromonospora; species Micromonospora sp. D93. The sequence continues at coordinate 142,595 of NZ_JAGPXW010000011.1, forward strand.
ACCTGCGTGAGGCGGACCCACACAGCTGGGCGCTGCCCCGCCTCGGTGGGCCGGCGAAGGCCGCGCTCGTGGAGATCCAGACCGACGAGTACGGCAACGGGCGGCTGGACCGGATGCACGCCGAGCTGTTCCGGCGCACCCTCGACCGGCTGGGCCTGGACACCGGCTACGGCGCCCACGTCGACGTGGCGCCGGCGGTGACGTTGGCGACCAACAACCTGATGTCGCTGTTCGGGCTGCACCGACGGCTGCGCGGCGCGCTGCTCGGGCACCTGGCCGCGTTCGAGATGACGTCCTCGCTGCCCAACCGTCGCTACGGCAACGGGCTGCGCCGGCTCGGCTTCGACGAGGTGGCCACCCGCTTCTACGACGAGCACGTCGAGGCCGACGCGGTGCACGAGCAGATCGCCGCGCACGACATGTGTGGCGGCCTGGTCCGCGCCGAGCCGGCCCTCGCCTCCGACGTGCTGTTCGGTGCGGCGGCGGGGCTCGCGGTGGACCGGCTGTTCGCCGCCCATCTGCTGGGCAGCTGGGCCGCCGGCCGCAGCTCGCTGCGCGCACCCGCCGCACCGGCCCTGCCGCCCAGGGTCTCGCTTGTCGCGTTGCCCGCGGTGGCCCCGCCGGCTCCGCCGGCGCTCGTCTGATTCAGACCGCCGGCTGTCTGGGTGGGGCGTGTAGCGCGGAATCCATCCTTTGCTCTGCACCCGCCCGCGCACCACACACGGTCCGTAACTGGCGCGTGGGCGGGTGCAGAGCAAAGGTGGCGTGTCTCTGGTGCGGCCCGTCCGTGCGCTCTCGCCGCTTGACGGCGCGACGCGACGCGGCGACGTGGGGTCAGCCCTCGCGGGTGGTGCCCGCGCGGAAGTTGATCGCCTTGTGGGTGCCGTCGCAGAACGGCTTGAGCGCCGACTTGCCGCACCGGCACAGCGCCACAGTGCCCCGCCGCGCGTCGATGCGCTCGCCATCCGGCGTGACCAACGCGAAGTCGCCGCGGATCAGCAGCGGTCCGTCCTCGTACGGGGTGATCGTGGCGGCGGCTGGCTCGCTGGTGTCGTCGGTGCGCATGGCCGCGGAAGTGCCCGCCCTGACCCTGGCGAAACCCGAACGACCGAACGCCGGTGATGACCGGGGCACCCCGCTGACCAGCGGAATGTGCCTCCGGGTGGGTGATGCCCCGTTTGAACCCCATCGGGACGGGAAGCCGGGCCGCGTGGTGAGCGAACGAGGCAAGGTGGGGCCGGTGCACAAGGTGCACGAGGGGCTCACGGCCGATGGCGCCGGTCTTTCCGGCGACCGGGTCGTGGCCGCGGGAAGCGCCGCCCGGGTGCTGGTCGCCGCCACCGCCCGGGCGTTGCGCGGGGCCGACTGCGCCGACCTCGGGCACACCGGGCCGACGTCGCGGTTCCCCGGCGCCCCCGAGCCGGTACGCCGCGCCGCGGTCACCCGCGCCGCCGGCCGGGTCGCGCTCACCGTGGCCCAGGTCGACGAGGTGGACGCCGCCCGGGTGGCGCGCTGGTTCGTCGACCAGTACCCCCGCCGGAGCTACCCGGGGGTGCTGATCGGCTCTCCGCACGGCGCGGCGGCACACCTCGCCGTGGCCCTCGGCGTGCCGTGGCTGCCGGCGGGCTTCGAGATGACCGTGCACTGGTCCGACGGCGGGGTGGACCGCCCGGCGGACGCCGTGGAGCACGGCGCGGCCCTCGCCACCCGGCTGCTCGCCGGCAACGCCGACCTGCACCTGCGCCAGGTGCACTGCCCGGCCAGCCGCGGCGCCCTGACCGGGGCGACCGTGTCGCTGACCGCCGCGTGGAGGGCCCTACCGGCCGCGTACGCGCAGTTCCTGGCCGACCGGCTGGTGCCGGGTGCACCGGTGCTGCTGGTCCGCGACGCGCGCACCTGGCCGGTGCTGGAGCGTGGGCCGGGGCACAGCTTCCAGGTCGGCTGCCCGAGCAGTGGGCTGGACCCGGTGGACTTCCACAGGGACAGCCACGCCCTGCGGCAGGTGCTGCGCTCCGCCGGCGGCGACGCGACCCGGTGGGACCCGCCGGAGGTGTCCGTACCGTCGGCTGACGCCGAGCACGGCGTCGACGCGGGCTTCGAGCTGGCCGCGCGGAACTGGTCCGCCACGCACCAGCACCCGCTGCACCGGATGCTGGTGCCCCGGCCGGCGGCGCTGAGCGCGGGCGTGGCCGACCTGTACCGGCGGTGGCTGCGGCGCGCCGGCAAGACCGGTGACCGGTTGGTGGTGGAGTGCGGCCGACTGCTCGACCCGTGGCAGGTGGTGCGGGCGGGGCTGGTGCCGTACTGGTGTGAGAACGCCACCCGCCGCAGCGTCGACGAGGCCGAGTGGTGGCTGGCCGGCAGCGAGGCGTTCAGCTCGGTGGACGTGTTGCCCGAGCCGCCCGGGGTGCGCTCGCCCGCGCTGGCCGGGCTGCCGCAGTGGCTGGCCGTCGCCGGGTTCGGCCGGCGCCGTCGGGCGCTGGACCGCACCACCGCCCGGGGGTACCCGGTCACCTCGGTGCCCACCCGCCGGGCCACCGAGGTTCTGCGCGCCCAACCGTACGACCTGCCCGCGCCGCCCCCACTGGGGGTCGCCGAGGCGCTGGCAGTGCTCCGCGACAGCGGCGGCCACCAGGGGTTGTTGGTCTCCTGAGACGGAGCACGCCGAAACATCCTCGCGAACCCGGGGTCCCGTGATTGAGTACCTACGGAGCGGGAACATCGCTGGCTGCGACGGCCTGATTGCGCTGCGTAGAAGCGGTGTCGCCCGCTGGCATCCCAGTCACTGACCCACTTTCCGGCCCGGTGCGTGGCTCGACCACGCGCACGACCGGTTTCCCGATCCGGGCGGGGGACCTTCCTGAGGGAGGCGCGGATGTTCGGACAGACGAGCACGACCACGACCACACCACCACCACCCAACGATCGAGGTCTGGAGGATCTCGACGCCGCGGCGATGGCGTACGCGGCCCGGATCGCCGGGTTGCCGCCGGAGCGGCGGGGGGAGGCTCGGGACGACCTGGTGCGCTTCGCGCTGCCGTTCGCCGGCCGGCTGGCCCGCCGGTACCGGGGGCGGGGGGAGCCGCTGGAGGACCTGGAGCAGGTGGCCCGGCTGGGGCTGGTCAACGCCGTCGACCGCTATGACCCGGAACGGGGCTCGTTCACCGCGTACGCCGCGATCACCATCGTGGGCGAGATCAAACGGCACTTCCGGGACCGCACCTGGGGCGTGCACGTGCCCCGGCGGCTGCGGGACCTGATCCTCGAGGTGGGGCAGGCCACCGCCGCCCTCACCAGCGAGCTGTCCCGGGCCCCGTCGGTGGCCGAGTTGTCGGCCCGGCTGGAGACCCCGCAGGAGGAGATCCTCGCCGCCCTGGAGTCGGCGGCCGGCTACAGCCCGGCGTCCCTCAACGCGCCGGTGGGTGGGGAGAGCTCCGCCGAGTTCGGGGACCTGGTCGGCGAGTCGGACAACGCCCTCGAATCGGTCGACGACCGGGTGACGGTGAGCGGTCTGCTGCACCGACTGCCCTGGCGTGAACGCCGGATCCTCGCGATGCGCTTCTACGGCAACCAGACCCAGGCGGAGATCGCCGCCCGGTTCGGCATCTCGCAGATGCACGTGTCCCGGCTGCTGTCGCGGGCGCTCACCTGGCTGCGTCAGGCGATGCTCGCCGACGCGCCGCCGCCGCCGTGGCAGAACGGCGCCGCCGAACCCGACCCCGGCAAGACCCGGATCTCGGTCAAGCAGAACGGCGACTCGGTGGTGGTCGAGGTCGGCGGCGAGATCGACCGCGACGGCGCGGACCAGCTGCGCCGGGCCATGCTGGAGGCGGTCACCGGCCAACCCAGCGAGGTCGTCGTCGACCTGGTCGGCGCGGGTGGCTTCGACGCCGGTGGCATCGCCGCGCTGATGGCCGGTCGGGACGCGGCGGAGCGGACCGGGGTGCCGCTGCGGCTGACCCGGGTCCAGCCCGCGGTACGCCGTTCGCTCACCGCCGCCGGCCTGGCGCCGCCCCGGGACTGACCAAACCCGGACAGGTGGAGGGCCGACACCCGAGCGGGTGTCGGCCCTCCTGCGCGCGTACCCCTGGTCAGTGCTCTTCGGGGTTGCCGTCGCTGTGCGGGTGCCGCCAGCGCTCGTGCGGCTTCGGCGCGTCCTCGGCGTCCTTCGGCGGGTCGCTCTGCTCGAAGCTCGGCCGGCGGACGCCCTCGGGCTCCGGCACGTCCACCGGCCGGGCGCCGGAGCGCGGCGCCGGCTGGTAGTCGGTCGCGTCACGGGCGCCGTGCGCGCCCTCGGCGGACGGCGACTCCGGGGCGTGGTGCTCCATGCGCAGCTCCTCGGCGAAGTGCTGCGGCGGCTTCGTGGTGCGCTGCGGCAGGTCGCGGCCCAGATCGGCGACGAGCGGGCCGTACTTCAGGTCGAAGGCGGGGCGCTCGGACCGGATCCGGGGCATCCGGTCGAAGTTGCGCAGCGGCGGCGGGCAACTGGTTGCCCATTCGAGGGAGTTGCCGAAGCCCCACGGGTCGTCCACCGTCACCATCGCCCCGTAGCGCCAGGACTTCCAGGCGTTGTAGATGAAGAAGAGGGTGGACAGGCCGAGGATGAACGCGAAGATGCTGGAGACCGTGTTCAGCGTGGTGAAGCCGTCGGTGGGCAGGTAGTCGGCGTACCGGCGCGGCATGCCCTCGGCGCCCAGCCAGTGGTGCACCAGGAAGGTGCCGTGGAAGCCGATGAACATGGTCCAGAAGTGCGCCTTGCCGAGCCGTTCGTCGAGCAGTCGGCCGGTCATCTTGGGCCACCAGAAGTAGTAGCCGCCGAAGAGGGCGAAGACCACGGTGCCGAACACCACGTAGTGGAAGTGCGCCACCACGAAGTAGCTGTCGTGGGTGTGCCAGTCGACCGGCGGGCTGGCCAGCAGGACGCCGGTGAGGCCGCCGAGCAGGAACGTGACCAGGAAGCCGATGGCGAACAGCATCGGCGTCTCGAAGGTGAGCTGGCCCTTCCACATGGTGCCGATCCAGTTGAAGAACTTCACACCGGTGGGCACCGCGATCAGGTAGCTCAGGATGCTGAAGAACGGCAGCAGCACCTGGCCGGTGGCGAACATGTGGTGCGCCCAGACCGTCATGGACAGCACGGTGATGGCGATGGTGGCCAGCACGATGCCGGTGTAGCCGAAGAGCGGCTTGCGGGAGAAGACCGGGATGATCTCGGTGATGATGCCGAAGAACGGCAACGCGATGATGTAGACCTCGGGATGGCCGAAGAACCAGAACAGGTGCTGCCAGAGCATCGGGCCGCCGGTGGCCGCGTCGTACACGTGTGCGTTGAGCAACCGGTCGGCGGAGAGCGCCAGCAGCGCGGCGGCCAGCAGCGGGAAGACGAGGATCACCAGCACGCTGGTGAACAGCATGTTCCAGGTGAAGATCGGCATCCGGAACATGGTCATGCCGGGCGCGCGCAGGGTGAGGATCGTGGTGATCAGGTTGACCGCGCCGAGGATGGTGCCGAGCCCGGAGACGACCAGGCCGAGCACCCACATGTTCGCGCCCACGCCGGGGCTGTTCTCGACGCTGCTGAGCGGGCTGTACGCGGTCCAGCCGAAGTCCGCCGAGCCCCCCGGGGCGATGAACCCGCCGATCACCATGAGGCCGCCGAACAGGTACAACCAGTAGGCGAGCGCGTTGAGGCGGGGGAACGACACGTCCGGTGCGCCGATCTGGATCGGCACGATGTAGTTGGCGAACCCGAACGCCGCTGGCGTGGCGAACAGCAGCAGCATCACCGCGCCGTGCGAGGTGAAGAGCTGGTTGTACTGCTCGGAGGAGAGGAACTGCATCCCCGGGCGGGCCAACTCGGCCCGCATCACCATCGCCTGCAGCCCCGCCACCAGGAAGAACCCGAAGGAGGTCAGCAGATACAGCAGGCCGATCTGCTTGTGGTCGGTCGTGGCGAGGAACTTGATCAACGAGTTGCCGGGGATCGGCGCCCGTACCGCTCCCGGAAACCCCCCGAAGCGGGCCGGTGCCAGGATCGCCGGGCCCCGATCGCGACCGGGTTCCGTGGTTACCCGCTTGGGCATGGCTGCTCACCCCGTCGTGACGGCAGAAAGGACGAGCGTGCCTACCCGACCCTCGCACCATGTAACCAGGCCAGAGCGGTAATTTCGGTCAGAACGCTGGTACCGGGCGCAAGCGTCTCGAACGCTCAGGTTGCCGGCAGCATCGCCCAGACGGCCTTGCCCTGACCGGCCGGCACACTGCCCCACCGCTGCGTCAGCTCCCGGACCAGCATCAACCCTCGCCCACCCTCGGCGTGCAGGTCCGTCCCACCGGCCCGAGCCTGGGCGCTGCTGCCGTCCACCACGGCCAGGTGCAGATACGGTCGGCGCAGGGTCACCGTCACCTGCATCGGCGTGCCGGCGTGGCGCACCACGTTGCCCACCAACTCGCTGAGCACCAAGGCGGCCGGGCCGGACGCGACCGGCAGGTTCCACCGCGCGCACGCCTCCGTGACCATCTCCCGGGCCCGCCGGCAGGCCCCGGCCACCGGCTCCAGCCGGGTCCGCATCCGCAACGTGGACGTCGTGCCGGCCAACCGGGTCGCCTCCGCGCAGTCCGCGGACACCGGCAGCACCCGGCACGTGGTCGACTCGGCCAGCCATCGTGCGGCGACCGGCGACGGGGAGCAGAGCAGCACCGGCACGGCCGGCCACTCCTCGGCCCGGCGGGCGGTCGCGGCGAAGACGGACAGCGCCAAGCGGTCCTCCACGTTCACCCCGGCCATGTCGACCACCAGCGCCTCCGGCTGGTCGACAAGCGCGTCGCTGAGCGCCCGGTGCACCGAGCGCATCGTGCCGAGGTGCAACGGGCCGGTGAGCCTGACGACCGCCACCGGTGCCGTGGCGCGCACCTCGCAGGTGATCCGGCTCGACATCGCATGCCTCAATTCGCTGCTGGGTCGGGATCTGCCAACTACCCGAGGCCGTTCCCGATCAAACCGGACCGCCGGCGGGGCGACGCAGGTCACGCCCCACAACGCCAGGTCAGGGGCGGGTCCGGCCGGTCAGGACGCCAAGTGCGATCAGGGCGACGCCGAGCCCCAGGTGCAGCCAGCCGTCGGCGTCGTTGACCGGCAGCACGTTCGCCCCGGTGTCGCGGTCCACCGCCAGCCCGTAGAGCCAGAGCACCAGGTAGACCGCCCCGCCGCCGATCAGGAACGCCCGAGCGCCGGTGACCGTCCGCGCCAGCAGCAGCCCCGCCACGCCGAACGCCAGGTGCACCAGGTTGTGCAGCACCGACACCTGGAAGACGCCGAACAGGTACGCGCCGGAGTCGTGGCCGGCGAAGCGCAGCGCGTCCATGCCGCTGGTGATCCCCGGCACGAAGCCGAGCACGCCGAGCAGCAGCAACAGCACTCCCACAGTCGCCGCCGCGCGACGGACCGGCGGTTTGCCGTCGGCCGGGTTGGGTCGGGCCCGGGAGTGCGCCATCGATCCGACCATTCCCGGCTCCTCGTCGCGCGGCGGGTATGAGCGCTGCCGGCTACCCGCTGCCGCGACCGGCAAACTGGCCGGCCCCGCCGTCGGTCAGGCCGGCAGCAACCTCGGCGCGCGGGCCGACTGCCGGACCCGCTCGTACAGCTCGACGTAACGCGCGGCCATCACCGCCGGCGTGAAGCGCTGCGCGGCCACCCGCCGGCACTCGTCCGGGTCGAGCAACTCGGCGGCGAGGACGAGGTCGCCCAACTCCTCCTCGTCGGTGGTGAGCAGCCCGGTGCGGCCGTGCTCGATCAGCTCCGGCAGGCAACCCCGGGCGGTGGCCACCACCGGCGTACCCAGGGCGAGCGACTCGACCACCGCCGTACCGCCCGGCTCCTCCCACCGCAGCGGGAACAGCGACGCGCGGGCGCTGGCGAGCAGGTCGTCCCGTTCCTGGCCGGCCACGGTGCCGACCCAGCGCACCAGGTCACCGTCGACGTGCGGTGCCACCTCGTCGAGGAAGAACCGCACGTCCGGGTTCTGCCGGGCCTCGTCGCCGGCCGCGGCCAGGTCGGCCGGCCGATGGTACGGGCCGACGGGGCCGGCCAGCACCAGCGGAATACCGACCCGGTGCGCGAGCCGGGCGCCCACGTCCTGCCCCTTGCCGGGGTTGATCCGGCCCAGGATGAGCAGGTGCTCGCCCTTGTCCGGTCGGGGCCGCCGGTCGGCGTCGACAGCCAGCGGCGTGGACAGGTGCACGTGCCCCACCGAGTGCTCCCGCAGCGCCAGCGGGGCGCGGGCCAGTTGCGACGCGGAGACCCCGTTGACCCGGACCCGGTCGCCGCCGTCCAGGCTGCCGTAGAGCGCCGGGTGCTTGGCCAGGTCCCAGTGCAGGGTGTGCAGGGTTGGTGGGCCGGCCGGCCCCATCGCGGCGAGGGTGGCCAGCCCGACCGCCTCGACGTGATCGTGCACCAGGTCGATGTCGTCGCGGGAGTGCAGCTCCCGGACCACACCGGCCAGGTGCGCCTGGGCGATCCCGCAAACCTGGTTGTACGGCCTCTGCAACGCGGCGAACTGCCCGTCGGCGAAGACCGAGATCTGCTCGTCCACCGGCAGTGTGCTGCTGCCCACCGAGGCGAGCACCACCCGTACGCCGAGTCGACGCAGCTCCGGCACCAGCGTGGCGATGACGTTCTCGATGCCGCCGTAGCCGGGCGGTGGCACCGACAGCCACGGGCCGGCGTTCATCAGCACGGTGAGGCTCGTCGCGCTCACGCGGCTGCCACCCGGCGGCGGGGCACCCGGTGGCGCAGTTCGGCCAACGGCGGGCGCTCCTCGATGGACACGTCGCTGACCACGATCTCGCGGTCCAGGTTCGGCAGGGCGTCCGAACCACCGCGACGGAACTGGGTCAGCAACGCCTCCGGCGCCAACCCGGGGGTCGCCCAGCCGCGCCGTTGCAGCCGGGACCAGGCGGTCAACATGATCTGCGCGGACATTCGGCCGAGGGCCGCCGTGTCCTGGTGGCGGTGCTTGCGCTCACCGAGGTCGACCTGCGCCAGCGCGTCCAGGCCGACCAGGTCGAGCAGGTCGATCATCATGGCCGTCTCCACCCCGTACCCGGAGACGAACGGCACCTGGGCCAGCACGTCCCGGCGACCCGCGTACTCGCCGGCGAGCGGCTGCACGAAGCCGGCCAGCTCGGGCCAGAAGAGGTTGAGCAGCGGTCGGGCCATCAACTCGGTCACCCGGCCACCGCCGTCCTGCTCCACGCTGGCGGTGCCCACCAGGGGCCGGTGGTAGAAGCCCTTCACGAAGTCGACCGACGGGTCGGTCAACAGCGGGCCGAGCAGCCCGCTCACGAAGTGCGGCCGGAACTCGCGCAGGTCGGCGTCGATGAACGCCACCACGTCTCCCTCGGCGGCGGCCAGCCCGGCCCAGAGCGCGTCGCCCTTGCCGGTGAGCCGGGGCAGCCCCCGGGTCATCGCGTCCTGACTGACCACCTCCGCGCCGGCGGCGCGTGCCACCTGGGCGGTCCGGTCCGTCGAGCGGGAATCCACCACGATCAACTCGTCGACCAGGGCCACCCGATCCATCAGGTGCTCCCGTATCGTCGACACGATCGCGCCGACGGTGGCCTCCTCGTTGCGGGCCGGCAGCACCACGCTGACCCGGGTCCCACCCTTGGCGCGCATCAGCCGACGGGTCGGCCAGTCGGCCGCCGACGTCGTCCGGTACGTGGCCCATGCCTCCACCACCGGCGACACGCTCGATGTCATATCCCGCACGGGCACCCCTCCGTTCGTGCGTGGAAAAACCGAATTTGGTTGTTCCCATTCCTCGTCACGCGCTAACCGCATTCTCGGCAACATCTTGATCACGCAGGTGACGACAATTCGTTCCCGGGGGATGAACGTTTGATTGCGCACAGCCCAGGGGACTGCTCCCATCGCACATGAAACGTCTTCGAAGGGGTGTCGGGATGCGGAACTGCCGGGTGGGTCTGGTCGGAGCCGGCGGGGTGGCACAACGTCACGCGCGGGTGCTGGCCGGGTTCGACGACGTCGAGCTGGTCGGCGTCACCGACGTCGCGCCGGAGGCCGCGTCCGCGCTGGCCGCACAGCACGGCGGGCGGGCCTACGTCGACGTCACCGAGCTGCTGGCCACCGATCTGGACGCCGTGTACGTCTGCGTGCCACCGTTCGCGCACGGTTCCGCCGAGGAGGCGGTGATCGAGGCCGGGGTGCCGATGTTCGTGGAGAAGCCCGTCGCTGTCGACCTGAGCACCGCCGAGCGGATCGCCGACCTGGTCGCCCAGCGTGGGCTGCGCACCGCCGTCGGCCACCACTGGCGTTACCTGAGTGTGCTCGACCAGGCCCGTGACCTGCTCGCCGACCGCCCGGTGCGGATGGTCAGCGGCGCCTGGCTGGACAAGGTGCCCCCGGTGGCGTGGTGGTCACGGCGGGACCGCTCCGGCGGCCCGGTGGTCGAACAGGCCGCCCACGTGCTCGACCTGATCCGCGTGCTGGCCGGCGAGGTCACCGAGGTCACCGCGTACGGCAACGGCACCCCGCCACCGGTCGACGGCGCCGACATCGACTCGGTGACCACCGCCACGATGCGCTTCGCCGACGGCGCGGTCGGCACGCTCAGCGCCGCCTGCGTTCTCGGCTGGAAGCACCGCGCCGGCCTGGAGATCCTCGCCGACGGTCTGGCCCTCGCGATCACCGAGGACGGGCTGTCGATCCGCGACGCCGACGGCCAACGACACGTCCCCGCCGACCCGGAAGCCGCCCGGGTGGCGGTGGACCGCGCCTTCGTCGACGCCGTCCGCGGCATCGACGACGACGTCCGCGTCCCGTACGCCGAGGCTCTCGCGACCCAGCGCCTGGCCCTCGCGGTGGCCGACTCGGCCCGTACCGGCACCACAGTGCGGCTCGCCACCGCTACCGCGCCGACGGTGCTCGCCACCGGGGTGACAGTCGATGCGTGACAAGGTCGTGGTGGTCACCGGCCCCGGCCGGGTCGATCTGGTCGAGCAGGACGCCGCGCCGCTGCGCCCCGGCACGTTCCGGGTCGAGACGCTGTTCAGCGGTGTCTCCGCCGGCACCGAACTGAGCTACGTCAAGGGCACGAACCCCTACCTGAACGTCACCTGGAACGCCGACCTTGGGCTGTTCCAGCCGGGCGCGGCCAGCACGCCCTACCCGGTGACCCGACTCGGCTACATGCAGGTCGGCCGGGTGGTGGAGAGCGAGACCCCGGCCATCGCGGTGGGCACGGTCGGCGCGATGACGTACGGGCACCGCACCGGCTGGCTGGCCGACCCGGTCGCCGAACGGTTCGTGGCGCTGCCCGACGACCTGGACCCGCTGCTCGGCGTCTACGTCGCGCACATGGGCCCGATCTGCGCCAACGGGCTGCTGCACGCCGCCGCCGACCTGCACGGCGCCGACGTCCGCTCTCTCGGTGACGGGGTACGCGGCCGGCGGGTCGCCGTCGTCGGCGCCGGCGTCGTGGCGCTGCTGACGGCGTTGTTCGCCCGGCGCAACGGCGCCACGTCGGTGGTGGTGCTCGACCCCACCCCGCACCGTCGCCAGGTCGCCGAGGCGCTCGGCCTGGAAACCCTCGACCCCGACGCGGACGATCCGGCGGTCGTGCTCAAGACCCGCTGGGCGCACACCGCCGGCGACCGGGGCGCCGACGTGGTGTTCCAGTGCCGGGGCCAGGCGTGGGCGCTGCACCTCGCCCTGCGGCTGCTGCGGCCTCAGGGCACCGTCATCGACCTCGCCTTCTACCAGGGCGGCGCGGACGCGGTCCGCCTCGGTGAGGAGTTCCACCACCACGGGCTGTCGCTGCGCTGCGCCCAGATCGGCCGGGTGCCGCGCGGGCTCGCGCCCACCTGGGACCGGGAACGGCTCTCCGCCGAGACCGTCGACCTGCTCAGGACGTACGGCGACACGATCCGCAAGCACCTCGTCTCGGCGGTGGTGCCGTTCGACGAGGCGCCCGCCCTCCTCACCGACCTGGCCGACCGTCGCCGCCAGGAGCTTCAGGTGGTGCTCACCGCCTGACCCGCCGTCGCCGCGTGCCAGGGACGGCTACCGTTCGCGACATGAGCACCGTGCAGGACCGGCCGGTTCCCGGCGACACCTCGACCGATCGGCCGGACGGCGGCAGCGCCGGGGGCCGGTCGGTCGGCCTGGCCGCGTTGCTGCCGTACCTGCGGGAGCACCGCGGCACCCTGGTCGTGGTGGGCGTGCTGTCGCTGACCGGCTCGGCGGCGTCGCTGGCGCAGCCGCTGCTCACCCGGTCCGTGCTCGAGCGGATCGGCGCCGAGCAGGGGGTGTCCCGGCTGGTGGCGGTGTTGGTGGCCCTCGTGGTGCTCGGCGCGGCGATCGGCGGGCTGCGCGACTACCTGCTGCAACGCACCGCCGAGGGGTTGGTGCTGGGCACCCGCCGCCGGCTGGCCGGCCACCTGCTGCGGCTGCCCATCGCCGAGTACGACCGCCGACGCACCGGCGACCTGCTCTCCCGGGTCGGCTCGGACACCACGCTGCTGCGCGCGGTCGTCACCTCCGGGCTCTTCGAGACGGTCACCGGGGCGGTGACGGTGGTCGGCGCCGGCACGGCCATGGTGCTGCTCGACCCGCTGCTGTTCGGCGTCACCCTGCTCGGGGTGGCACTGGGGCTGGTCTTCGCCGCCACCTTCGCCCGCCGGGTCCGGGCGCTGGCCCGGGTCGCCCAGGAGCGGATCGGTGAGATGACCTCCGCGGTGGAGCGGTCCATCTCGGCGGCCCGGACCATCCGCGCCAGCCGCGCCGAGACCCGGGAGACGGAGACCGTCACCGGCAGCGCCCGGGAGGCGTACGAGGCGGGGTTGCGGGTGGCCCGGGTGCAGGCGTTGGTCGGCCCGATCGGCTCGGTCACCGTGCAGGGCGCGTTCCTGCTGGTGCTCGGCATCGGTGGGGCGCGGGTCGCCGCAGGGGCGATCTCCGTCGGCGACCTGGTCGCGTTCGTGATGTACCTCTTCCTCCTGGCGCTGCCGCTGGGCCAGGTGCTGCGGGCGTACACCCAGTTGCAGTCCGGCCTGGGCGCCCTCCAGCGGATCGAGGAGATCCTCGCCGTGCCCGCGGAGGGCGCGGCCGACCGGCCGACGCCGGCCGCCGCGACGGCGACCCCGCGCCGCCCGACCCCGATGATCGAGTTCGAGCGGGTGGGTTTCGGCTACCCGGGCGGCGAGCCGGTGCTGCGCGAGGTCAGCTTCGCGGTTCCCGCCGGCACCCGGACCGCCCTGGTCGGCCCGTCCGGCGCCGGAAAGTCCACACTGCTGGCCCTGGTCGAGCGCTTCTACGAGGTGAGCGCCGGCGCGGTCCGCCTCGACGGCACCGACGTCCGGGACCTGCCCCGCGACGCGCTGCGGGCCCGACTGGGCTACGTCGAGCAGGAGGCCCCCGTGCTGGCCGGCACGCTGCGGGAGAACCTGCTGATCACCACCCCGGACGCCACCGACGACCGGCTGCGCGACGTCCTCGACGAGGTCAACCTGGGCCACCTGGCGCAGCGCACCCCGCAGGGCCTCGACGTGCAGGTGGGGGAGGGCGGCGTCCTGCTCTCCGGAGGCGAGCGGCAGCGACTGGCCATCGCCCGCGCGCTGCTCGCCGGCCCGCCGGTGCTGCTGCTCGACGAACCGACGAGCAACCTCGACTCCCGCAACGAGGTCGCGCTGCGCCGCGCCATCGACGCCGTGGCCATCCGCCGGACGCTGTTGATCGTGGCGCACCGGCTCGCCACGGTGGTCGACGCCGACCAGATCGTCGTCCTCGACGGCGGCCGGGTGGTGGCCGTGGGCACCCACTCCGAACTGACCGCCACCGACCCGCTGTACCGGGAACTCGCCAGCCACCAGCTGCTGGTCGGCTGACTCCGCCGCAGGAAGGCCGACTTACCGGGCGGCCGGGCCCCGCGCGCCGCCCGGAATCGCGTACCGTTGCCGCTCATGGGTGTGTCGCAACGGTTCAAGAGCAAGTTCCGGCGGTTCCTCCAGCGCCCCGGCTCGACCGTGGATCTTGCTCCGCTGGAGAAACTGCTCCCGGCGATCGAGGCGCGCGAGGCTGAGCTCGCCGCGCTCGACGACGCCGAGCTGACCCAGGCCGCGGGCGCCGCCGCCGGTTACGAGGAGATCTGCGCCGTCGGCCGCGAGGCCGCCCGTCGTGGCCTCGACCAGCGGCCGTACGACGTGCAGCTGCTCGGCGCGATGTCGCTGCTCTCCGGCAAGGTCGCCGAAATGGCCACCGGTGAGGGCAAGACACTGACCGCCACGATCGCCGCGTACGGGCACGTCCGCCTCGGCAACGGCCCGGTGCACGTGCTCACCATCAACGACTACCTGGCCCGCCGCGACGCCCAGTGGATGGAGCCGGTCTACACCCTGCTCGGTCTCACCGTCGGCTGGGTCAACGAGGCATCCACCCCGCAGGAGCGGCGCGACGCGTACGCCTGCGACGTCACCTACGTCTCGGTCAGCGAGGCGGGCTTCGACTACCTGCGCGACCAGTTGGTCACCGACGCGGAAGACCGCGTGCAGCCCGCGCTGACCACCGCCATCGTCGACGAGGCCGACTCGATCATGATCGACGAGGCCCGGGTGCCGATGGTCCTGGCCGGCGCGGTGCCGGGCGAGCAGGACCCGGTGCACGCCGCCGCCGGGCAGGTCCGCGGCCTGCGCAAGGGCAAGCACTACACGGTCGCGGAGGACGGGCGGAGCGTGGCGTTCACCTCCGCCGGCCTGGCCGCCATCGAGGCCAAGCTCGGCATCGACCTGTACGACGAGGAGCACGTCGCGCAGCTCTCCGCGGTCAACGTGGCGCTGCACGCGCACGCCCTGCTGCACCGTGACGTGGATTACATCGTGCGGGACGGCTCGGTCGAGCTGGTCGACGAGATGCGCGGCCGGGTGGCCCAGCGCCGCCGCTGGCCGGACGGTCTCCAGGCCGCCGTCGAGGCCAAGGAGGGGCTGGACGCCACCGCCGAGGGCGAGGTGCTCGGCACCATCGCCATGCAGGCGTACATCGCGCTCTACCCGAAGGTCTGCGGGATGACCGCCACGGCGGTGCTGGTCGGCGACCAGCTGCGGGAGTTCTTCGGCCTCGAGGTCGCGGTGATCCCGCCGAACACCCCGTGCATCCGCGAGGACGAGCCGGACCGCATCTACGCCACCCGGGCGGAGAAGGACGAGGCGCTGATCGACGAGATCCAGCGCTGGCACGCCAAGGGGCGGCCGATGCTGATCGGCACCCTGGACGTCAAGGAGTCCGAAGGGTTGGCCGCCGGGCTGAACGCCGCCGGGGTGCCCTGCGTCGTGCTGAACGCCAAGAACGACGACGAGGAAGCGGCGATCATCGCCGAGGCCGGCGCGTACGGCGCGGTGACCGTCTCTACCCAGATGGCCGGCCGGGGCGTCGACATCCGCCTCGGCGGCAGCGACCAGGCCGACCAGGAGCGGGTCGCCGCGCTGGGCGGGCTCTACGTGATCGGCAGCGGCCGGCACGACAGCCGCCGGGTGGACGACCAGCTGCGCGGTCGGGCCGGCCGGCAGGGCGACCCGGGCGGCTCGGTCTTCCTGGTCAGCCTGGAGGACGACCTCGTCGTCCGGCACGCCGCCGACTCGGTGCCGGCCTCGCCGCGGATGAACGCCGACGGTCTGGTGACCGACGAGCAGGTCGACTACGCGGTGGAGCACGCCCAGCGGGTCGCCGAGGGCGTCAACCACGAGATCCACCGCAACACCTGGCGCTACAGCGTGGTGATCGAGCAGCAGCGCAAGGCCCTCGCCGCGCGCCGGGAGCGGCTGCTGACCAGCGACGTGGCCGCGGTGATGCTGCTGGAGAAGGAGCCCGAGAGGGCCGGCGAGATGGACGAGGACCTGCTCGCCCGCGCCGCCCGGTCGATCGCGCTCTACCACCTGGACCGGCTCTGGGCCGAGCACCTGGCCGAGCTGTCGGAGGTCCGCGAGGGCGTGCACCTGCGCGCGCTGGGCCGCCTCGACCCGCTGGACGAGTTCCACCGGGCCGCGGTGCCGGCGTTCAACGACCTGATCCCGGAGATCGAGGCCCGCACCATCGCCACCTTCACCGAGACCGAATTCGATGAGGACTGGCAGCCCGACGACGGCACCCTGGTCCGGCCCACCGCCACCTGGACGTACCTGGTGCACGACAACCCGTTCGGGTCCGAGCTCGACCGTCTGATCGCGTCGATCGGGCGGCGGCTCAGCGGCGCCCCGCGCTGACGCGGACCGTCGGGGCCTCGGTCGCGCCTCCGGGCGCGACCGGGGCCCCGATTTACGCCGTTTCGACCCTGGTTTCCGAGGGTAGTAGTGCTGGTCGGTCGAGTCGGGAGAGAGCAGACGATGACACAGGTGACGACGCTTGCCGGGCAGGCGAGAGACGGCACGGAGGCTGCGAACCGGTGAACCTCGACACGCGGGAACCGGTGGTGCAGACCCTCGGCGTCCTGGAAGCAGCCGCGCTGTTACGGGAACTGACCGCCGGGCTGATCTCCCTGACCGACTTTGACGAGGCGCTGCTGGCGCTGGTCCGGGTCACCCGGGACGCCGTCGCCGGGGTGCGCTGGTGCGGTTTCACCGCCCTGCGAGCCGGCGAGCCGGCCGGGGTGGCCGCCTCCGACGAGGGGCTGGCCGGGCTGGACGACCTGCGACACGGACCGGACTCGCCGGCGATGAGCGCGATCCACCGCCGCGAGATGATCCTCGCCGCCGATCTGGCCGGTGAGCCCCGCTGGCCGGCCTGGACGGCGCGCGCCCGCGACCTCGGCGTACGCGGGGTGATCTCCGCACCGGTCGACATCGACGATCAGGTGATCGGCGCGATCAACCTGTACGCCGCCGCGCCGGACCTGTTGACCCCGCAACACCAGTTGACCGCGATGCTGCTCGCCGAACACGCCGGCCTGCTCCTCGCCGCCGTCCGCGACCGCGGCCGGCAACTCACCCTCGCCGGTGAACGGGACGCCTCACTCCTGCAGGACGGGGTGGTGGGCCAGGCCGTCGGCGTGATCATGACGCAGCGTGGGTGCCCGCCGGCCGAGGCCCTCGACGTGCTGCGGACCGCCGCCTCGTCCCTGGACATCCCGCTGCGCGAGGTGGCCGAGCGCCTGGTCCGGACGGTCTCCCGCCCGCGCGACAACTGACCCGGCCGCGCCGGCGGCCGATCTGACGGCCTGATCGTCGCGTCGGGCCGTTATCTACTCGGTTTCCCTGAAGTCGGGGTGTCATGGGCTCGCGGACGCCCCGCTTTCCTGAAGCCCGGGTCGATCATCCGCGGTCTGGCCGTCCAGCGTCGACGGGCGGCGGCCACGGTGCCCGTTCTCCCTATCACCGGAGAGTCGGGCGGCATCGTTTCGCCTCTACCGGCCCCGGGTAGCACTCTGGTCAGGTGAGCTGCGCCGACCCGGGGGAGGACCGATGCAGAGCCGGCTGCGGGTGCAGGGGCAACCGATCCAACCGATGCTTGTGACGTTCCCGCTCGGGCTCTTCGTCAGCGCCACCGTCTTCGACCTCATCGACGTGGTCGGCGGGCCCGCGTTCCTCGGCGAGGTCGGCTACTGGACGGGCGTCGCCGCTCTCGTCGCCGCCGCGCTGACCGCCGTGGCCGGCATGGTCGACCTGTGGGACGTGCCGGGTGACCGCACCCGCCGTACCGCTGTCGCCTTCAACCTGGTGAACGCGGTGATGGCCGCGATGTTCCTGCTCACCTGCCTGGTCCGGTCACACTCCCCACAGCGCGGCGCGTCGGTCGCGATCCTGGTCACCGAGTTGGTCGCGCTGGTCGTCGGCGGAGTCGGCGTGCACCTGGGCGCCCGGCTGATGCGACAGTTCGACAGCGGTCGCGCCGAGGCCGGCGGCCTGGACGCGCTGGCCGGCTCCACCGGCGAGATCGCCCGCCCCTGACCCGCTCTGCGAGCCGGGCCGCTCGACCTGCGAGCCGGGCGGCCCTGGTGGGCGGGGCCGGCATACGCGCGGCTGGTCGGTCTACCATCCGCGGATGACTGCATCCCTGGACACGCTCCCGAAGATCGGTGCGCCCGCCACCCGGGCCCTGCATGGCGCCGGCTACACCGCGCTGCGCCAGCTCGCGGGCGTCCCCAGGGCGGACCTGGCGAAGCTGCACGGCATGGGGCCGAAGGCGCTCGGAATCCTCCAGGCCGCCCTCGAAGAGCACAAACTCGGCCTCGGCTGAGATTCACCACGGCACCCCGACCGGGCGGCGGCAATTGGGTTGCCGGCCGGGTGACGGGCCGCGAGGCTGACCACCATGACCGCGGAGCGTGAAGCCGAGGACTTGATCGCGGAGGCCGTGGCCCAACCCGTCGATGGTTGGGGTTTCGGCTGGCTGGCTGGCCGGGCCACCGAGGAGCGACCACCCTGGGGGTACGCCCAGCTCGTCGCCGACCGGATGGCGCACGCCGACGCGGCACTGGACGTGGACACCGGCGGCGGGGAGGTGCTCGCCGAGGTGCCGCGTCCGCCGAAGCTGCTGACGGCCACCGAGGCGTGGCCGCCGAACGTCGAGGTCGCCCGGCGAACACTGCGTCGGGTCGGCGCGTCGGTGGTGGCGGTCGCGCCGGACGGGCCGCTGCCGTTCCGCGACGCCTCGTTCGACCTGGTGGTCAGTCGACATCCGGTGCGTACCGACTGGGTTCAGACGGCGCGGGTGCTGCGGCCAGGCGGGACCTTCCTGTCGCAGCAGATCGGGGCCGGCACCATGCGGGAGCTGAGTGAGGCGATCCTCGGGCCGTTGCCGCCGCCGGCCCGGCGGCACCCTGAGCAGGCGGCCGCCGCCGCCGAGGCCGCTGGCCTGCGGGTGGTCGACCTGCGTCGCGCCACCCTGCGGGCGACCTTCGCCGACATCGGCGCGGTGGTCTGGTTCCTGCGCAAGGTGATCTGGACCGTGCCCGGGTTCACTGTCGACCGCTACCGCGCACCACTACGCGACCTGCACCACCGCATCGCCAACGAGGGTCCCTTCGTGGCCCACGCCCAACGCTTCCTCATCGAGGCCACCCGCCCCTGACTCTCGCTCACGTCGATCATGGAGTTGTGGTGCCCCACAAAAGCCCAACACCGGGGCAATTCACCCACCACAACTCCGTGATCGACGCGGGCCGGGCGCGGAGGTTAATGGGGGTGGGTTTGGTGGTGGGTTGCTAGGACGTCGGCGCCGAAGTCGCTGGCGGGGCGGCGCAGCACGGTGTGAGCGTGGTTGCCGTCGGCGCTCGTGTTGTCGTACTCGATCAGCAGGTCGTCGCCCTGGATCCGGTAGTAGTGACGCCGCCCGGGGTGGGTCGGGCCGGCCCAGGCGAAGTGCAGTGGACCGGCGTCCAGTCGAGCCGCCTCTCGGATGGCCAGCTCGGGCGGCAGCCGGTCGAGGTAGAGGGCGACCACCTGGTCGAGCAGCGCGCGGCCGGTCGGTCCCAGCCGCTGCGCCGGTACGCCGAGCGGCTCCAGCGGCGCGTCGACCCGCCCACGGGTGGCGCTGATGATGTCCGCCGGCGCCTCGTCGGCGATGATCGCGCCGGCCCGCTCGGCCGGGCCCAGCGCGTCGAGCAGGGCACGGGCCAGGTCCTCCTCGACGCCGAGCGGGCGGGAGACCGGCCGGCCGGCGTAGCGGACCGCGGCCGGGTTGGCGCCGAAGAAGATCGGCGCGGGGGAGACCTGACCGTCCACCACTGTCATGTTCACCGACAGGTGGTGTCCTTCGAGTCGCCACGCCCAGCGGTCGTCGCGCGCCGGGTCGCCGAACACGGCCACCCAGTAGTCGCCGCTGTGCCGTCCGCGCTGCCAGCCCTCGGCCCGGTCCAGCACCTCCTCCAGCGAGATGATGGCCATGGCCTGCGCGTACGCCGAGGGGCTGAGCGCGGTGGCCAGCAGCCGGTGCGCGGCCTTGCGGGCGGCGACGTCGAGCTCGGCGAGGCTGACGCCCGGTCGGGGTCGGGGCCGGTACTCCAGCCAGCGTCGGGCCGCCTCGTCGTCGAACGAGTGCACGGCGCTCTCGCGGGCGGCGGGGTCGAGCGCGGTCAGTAGCGCGGTGCTCGCGGCCCGCATCTGCTCCGGCAGAGGATCTTCCACCGACCCTGTATACCGGTCGGCAGTTCCGGTGTCAGCCGACGCGCAGCAGCTCAGTCATCTCCGGCAGGTCGAAGAACTGCGCGGTCTCGATGGCCGACGGGTTGCCGTGTGCCGGGTCAGCGCCGGCGGCGAGGAGCGCGCGGACCGCTTCGGTGCTGCTGCGGAAGACCGCCGCGGCCAACGCGGTCTGACCCCGGTCGTTGGCCCGGGTGTGGTCGGCGCCGCGGCTGAGCAGGGCGGCCACCGTGGCCGGGTGGGCGTGGTACGCGGCCAGGATGAGCAGCGTGTCGCCCTTGTCGTTGGTGAGGTTGACCGGCAGACCGGCGTCGAGCTGTGCCGCCAGTTCGTCGGTGGCGCCGGCTCGGGCCAGGTCGAACATCCGGTGTGCGAACGCCAGCGTCTCGGCGTCGAGTTCCTCGGTCACCGTCCCAGGCTAGTGCACCGGTCCTGATAGGTTGCTCGGCCGGCGCGCTGGGGAGGGTCCGATGGATGAGACGGTGTACGTGGGCAACGCGGGCCTCGACGGCGCCACCAACGCCGGCTGGCTGCTCGGGCACTTCGCGCCGCCGGGGGAGATCCGGCACAGCACCGACGTCGAGGTGAAGTGGGGCGTGCATCCGCCCGGGCAGGCCCGGTCGCGGTGGGCGACCGGCGAGGTGCGCACCACTCTGCTCGTACTCGTCGAGGGTTGTTTTCGGGTGGAGTTGCCGGACCGGACGGTACGGCTGGCCGCGCCGGGCGACTACGTGGTGTGGGCGCGTGGGGTTGACCATTCCTGGTTCGCCGAGCGCGCGTCGGTGGTGTTGACAGTGCGCTGGCCCTCGCTGCCGGGCTACCGGGTGGACCCGCCAGTGCTGCGCTGATTCACCCGTGCGGCTGACCCGCGTCCCAACAGACGGAATTACCTACTAAACCTATAGGCTTTACCGTCTAGAGTACGAGGGCACCCCGCCGAACGACCCGCGAGGAACCGCCATGACGCAGCACCGTCCGGAGCCCGACCTGCTCACAGTTGCCGCCGGGTGGGCCGACCTGGCCGGCTGGCCGGTCGCGCTGCGTTTCGATCTCGGCCCCCGGCACGTGCACCAGGTGACCAACCTGGGCGTCGATCCGGCGGTCAGCGTGCACCTCTACCGGCCGGCGCTGCCGCGGATGACCCGCTACCACCTCGTGGACGGGCGGCTGCGGGTCGCGGAGGTCGCCGAGGCCGGCCGGTCCTGGTAGCCGCGCACCGAAGATCCCCTGTCACCGGAAGGAACCGAGAATGCAGATAACCGCCGAGCACTGTCCCGTCCCCGTGCCGCCGCCGGGTTCTCGGGGCATCGACGCGATCCTGGCCGAGGCGCGGGCCCGGCTGCGCCGACTGGACCCGGAGCGGGCGCACCTGGCGTACCGGGCCGGAGCGCTGCTGGTCGACATCCGCCCCGCCGCGCAGCGGGCCGCGCACGGCGTGGTGCCGGGCTCGCTCATCGTCGAGCGCAACGTGCTGGAGTGGCGCTTCGACCCCCACTGCCCGGCCCGGCTGCCGCAGACCGTCGACTACGACGTGCCTGTGGTGATCCTCTGCCAGGAGGGCTACACCTCGTCGCTGGCCGCCGCCGCGTTGCAGGACGTCGGCCTGCACCGGGCCACCGATGTGGTCGGTGGCTTCGCGGCCTGGCGGATCGCCGGCCTGCCGGCCCTCGGCCCGACCCCACTGCACCATCCCTCTCCCCTCGCGTCCCCGGTCAACGCCGGGTGGGCGCGCCACTGACCGTCACGCCACACCCGGCTTGGCCTGCGTACCGCCACACAGGAGGCACCATGTCCGTCGTCGCCATCCCCACGCGCCGCCACCCCGGGGTGCGCCCGGCCCGCCCGCGTACCGGCCCGACCCTGACCATCACCCTCGACCTCGTCCCGGGGCCGCTGAGCCCCCGGCTGGCCCGCCTGGTGCAGCTGCTCGGCGAGCTGGCCGAATCGGGGGAGGGTCAACTGCGTCCCGTGCAGGACGTCGCGTCGGAGCCGCGACCGGCCCCACGTCCGGCCACCGTCGAGCCGCCCGCCGAGTCGCCCGCCAAGGCCGACCAGGTCCGCATCCTGGCCGGCTCGCGGATCGTCCGCCAGGGCGACCAGGTCATCGCGCTGACCCGCATCGAGTACGAGCTGCTGCTGTTCCTGGCCGAGCGGCCCCGCCGGGTCTTCACGCGCCTGCAACTGCTCTCCAGCGTCTGGGGCTACGAACACGCGGTGGCCCGGACCGTGGACGTGCACGTCCGGCGTCTGCGCGCCAAGCTGGCCGGCTCGGAGGTGGTCACCACCGTCTACGGAGTCGGTTACCGGCTGGCCGACGAGGCCCCGATCAGCGTGGATCACCGCAGCTGAGCCCCGGTCCGGCGGTGCTGTGACCGGCCTGGTGAACCGGTCGGGGACCCCCGTAACGGGGCAACTCGACGACTCTGCTGTAATCATCAGGCTCGTACGCAGAGCGAGCATCTGGCTCCGATGTGTTCGTCAATTGTCACATTCATGCAACGCAGCCGCCTCTTGACCCTCGCCCAGGCGCCGGGAAGCATCGATGAAGCGGCGTCCCGGGCCGTGGGGAGATACCCGGACCAGCCCAAGGAGGACCATGTCGGTCAGCCCCGCCTCGTCGCGCGCCGGATGGCATACGTCCCAACCCGCGGTGCCCGGTCGACCTCCCGGCGGCCAGCGTCGCCCGGCGAACACCGCCGCGCCCGTGCTCACCGTGACGCTGTCCATCCCGCTGGCCTGTGAGGAGTCGCTGACCCCGGCGGCACGTCGGCTCCTGGAGGCCGCTCGCGAAATGCTGGAACGGGGCGAAGGCGTGATCATCGGCTCGGTACCGGCCGAACGCCGCCCCGACCAGCCGCCCGCCAGCCGGTCGCCGGCCCGCTCGGTCAGCCCGACCATTCCCGCCCTGCACATCCTCGCCTCGTCGCGCTCGGTGCTGCGCGACGAGGAGCCGCTGCCGCTGACCCGGCTGGAATTCGACCTGCTGCTGCACCTGGTCGCCCATCCGCGCCGGGTGTTCACCCGGCTGCAACTGCTCAACGCCGTCTGGGGCTACGAGCACGCCGGCGTACGCACCGTCGACGTGCACGTGCGTCGACTGCGCGGCAAGGTCGGCGTCGACGTCCCGCTGGTCACCACCGTCTACGGAGTTGGCTACCGGCTGGCCGACGACGCCCGGGTCACCATCGACCGCAGCAGCTGACCGGCGTCGCCGACCCGCCCGGCGCGGGGCAGGATGGTCCGGTGCGCATCCGCCCCATCTCGCCCGACCTGCTCGTCACCGAGCTGACCGGCCGGCTGGCCGACGCGGCGGCCCGCGCCGCGACCGCCACCGCCGGGCCCGCGCGGCTGCGGGTGGCCGTGGACGGCGCCCCCGCCGCCGGCGTCGACGAACTGGCCGCGGCGCTCGTCGACCCGCTCCGCGCCCAGGGCCGCCCGGTGCTGCACATCCGCGCCACCGACTTCCTCCGCCCCGCGTCGTTGCGCTTCGAGCTGGGCCGCACCAACCCGGACTCCTTCTACGAGGCCTGGGTCGACGAGGCCGGGCTGCGCCGGGAGGTGCTCGACCCGGCCGGTCCGGGCGGCAGCGGCCGGCTCCTCCCGTCGCTCTGGGACTCCGACGCCGACCGGGCCAGCCGCGCCCGCTACGTCGAACTCGCACCCGGCGGCGTCGTCCTGGTCAGCGGCTCGCTCCTGCTCGGCGGCGGACTGCCCTTCGACGTGACAGTCCACCTGGAGCTGTCCCCGGCGGCGCTGCGCCGACGTACCGAACCAGCCCAGGAGTGGGCGCTGCCGGCCTTCGACAGGTACGCCGAGGAGGTCGTTCCGGCGAGCTTCGCCGACGTCGTGGTACGCGCCGACGACCCCCGCCGACCGGCGCTCGTGGAGCCCGGCGGAGACGACTGACAACAACCGAGAATTTGTCGGTTTGCGCGCCTGATCGGGCGGGTACTCGCCCGGCTCACAGAGCGCGGGTGATCGCCCGCGTACCGAACGCGACCGTGACCGGGGCCCCGCGCCGCCGGCACCCGGTTCACAGTGAGCCACAGGCCCAGGAAAGGCAGGCAGCGATGCTCGTCCACGACACGGTCGGTACGACCCGGTCCCAGACGGAGATCGATCAGATCCGACAGTCGCTCCAGGCGCGCTACGACGAGCTGACCGCGGAGTACGACCAGGCGGTGCTCCAGAGCCAGGTGCTGCGGCTGGTGGAGGTCGGCGACACCGCCGGCGACGACCAGGCCGACAGCGGCACCAAGACGGCCGAGCGGGACACCGCCCAGTCCCTGCTGCGCACCATCCTCGACCGCCGCGCCCAGTACGAGCACGCCCTCGGCCGGCTCGAGGAGGGCACCTACGGCTGGTGCGAGGGCTGCTCGGCGGCGATCCCGGTGGAGCGGCTGGAGATCTTCCCGTCCGCCACCACCTGTGTGACGTGCAAGCAGACTCGCGAGCGGCGGGCGGCCTGAGCCACGCCAGCGGTTGCCGGTCGGTCCGCGACGCGATGGACTCCCACAATGGGTGACATCCTCGTGGGGACCGCGTCCTGGACCGACCGCACACTGCTGGACTCGGGGTGGTATCCGCAGACCGCGGACACCCCGGAGAAACGGCTTGCCTACTACGCCCGGCAGTTCCCGCTGGTCGAAGTGGACGCCACCTACTACTCGCCGCCCGCCGAGGCGACCGCGCGGCTGTGGGCCGAGCGCACCCCGGCCGGCTTCACCTTCAACATCAAGGCGTTCAGCCTGCTGACCGGGCACCCCACCCGGGTCAACGCGCTCTACAAGGACCTGCGCCCGGAGACCGACAAGAAGAACGTCTACCCCGACGACCTGCCCGCGCAGTCGTACGAGGAGGTGTGGACGCGCTTCCTGTCCGCGCTGGACCCGCTGGTCGAGGCCGGCAAGCTGGGCGCGCTGCTGTTCCAGTTCCCACCCTGGTTCACCATCAAGCGGGCCAACAAGCAGTACCTGCTGGAGGTGGCGAAGCGCTGCTCCCCGCTACGCCCGGTGTACGAGTTCCGGCACGCCTCCTGGTTCGACGGCGACAACGCCGACGAGACCCTGGCCTTCCTGCGCGAGCACAAACTGCCGTACGTCTGCGTGGACATGCCGCAGGGCCACCGCTCGTCGCTGCCCCCGGTGCTGGCCGCCACCGCGGACCTCGCCGTCATGCGCTTCCACGGGCACAGCGACAAGTGGACCAGCAAGGATATCCACGAGAAGTTCGGCTACCACTACTCAAAGCGGGAGTTGGCCGACTGGGCGCCGAAGCTGCGCGAGCTGGCCGACGAGGCGGG
The DNA here is from genome assembly GCF_018070365.1 of Micromonospora sp. D93. NCBI lineage: Bacteria > Bacillati > Actinomycetota > Actinomycetes > Micromonosporales > Micromonosporaceae > Micromonospora > Micromonospora sp. D93. Next base: position 168,042 of record NZ_JAGPXW010000011.1, read on the forward strand.
GCAGACCCACGTCCTCATGAACAACTGTTATCGGGACTATGCGCAGACCAACGCCACGACGCTCATTGGCTTGCTGAACAGGTGAAACCTATCCGATCCGACGTGCTGGGCGTCTAGCATGTCGCTCTAGTTCCGATAGCGCACGCCTCATGACCTCACCCTGCAACAATCGCACCCGGACTTTGGTGTACGGGCAGGGCGGGGCATCGCAGCTACGGCAGGGCGCCACCGGTGGGCCTGTTCGTGTGTCGCCGGCGGCGGGGAAGCGTGACGGGTGGGCACACCGGCGGTACCGTCGGTGATGGCGGCCCTTGGGTGTACAGGCCGGCGGCGCCGCCGCCCAGTCCTCTACCTGGGGTGGCATCTGTGACTGAACCATCGTTTCCTGGCCGGATGCTCGAGCTCCGCAGAGAGCGCGGCTTGTCCCTGCGAGACCTGGCCAAGCTCACGTACCACGGCAAGACGTACTTGCACGAGCTGGAGACCGGCGCAAAGATGCCCACCCCGCAGGCCGCCCAGCGCATCGACGTCGCTCTTCAAGCTGGCGGTGAGCTGGCCGCGCTCGCCGCCGTACGTCCGGGTATCCGACGCCGCGAGTTCGTCGCCGCTGCTGGACTGGCCGCTGCTCTCCCGCACACCTTGCTCGCCCACGGCCGCCACGTCGGCAATGCCATTTCCGGTCGGCTCGCTGATCGCACCGCACGGCTTCGCCGGCTCGATAACTACCTCGGCGGCGCCGACACCCAGCAGCTGTACACCGCTGAAGTCGCTTCCACGACACGACTGATCCAGGACGGTTCTTACAGCGAGGCCACCGGTCGACAGCTGCTGGCCATTCTTGCCGAACAGTCGCAGTTGGCCGGGTGGGCGGCGTTCGACGCTGGTAACCATTCGGATGCCGAACGGCTCTACCGGGTCAGCCTCGCCGCAGCCCGTGACGCCGAGGACCAAGCGCTCACGGGCAACGGACTGGCGTTCCTGGCCTATCAGCAGCTAACCAGCGGTGGCAGGGCGGCCGACACCGCCAGCGCGGCCTGCGATGCTGCTGGTACCACCGCTACGCCGGGAGTGCGGGCACTTCTGCATCTGCGGGCTGCGTGGGCATTCGCTGTCACGGGCGACGCGACGGCCGCGGACCGGCACCTCGGCATCGGCATGACCTTCCTCGCCGACCAGCACGACCGGCCCGAGCCAGATTGGGTGTACTGGGTCGATCGCCTCGAAGGCGAGATCATGACGGGTCGGTGCTGGACGGTACTTCACCGGCCGCTCCGCGCGATTCCCGTACTGGAGCGCGCTCTGGGCACGTATTGCGACACGCAGGCACGCGACAAGGCGCTATACCTGTCGTGGCTTGCCGACGCCTACCTCGACGCGAACGAGATTGAACAGGCCTGCCAAGCAGCCGGTAGCGCCGTCCGCCTCGCCGGCGGCGTCGGGTCCATCCGCCCGGGCCAACGCCTCGACGCGTTCCTGCACCGCCTGGAGTCGCACGCCGCAATGCCTTGCGTCGTCGAGCTGCAGGCCCTCGCGGCAGCCGCGTCTAAGCGTCCTCGACTGAGCGGCTCAACCACGTCAGGTACTCCGTAGAGCCCTGCACGATTGGCACTGCACTGAGTTGCGGGTTCGTCCAAGGATGCTCATCGAGAACGAACCGCTCTAGCCGCGGGTACCGCTCTGCCGTGGTGTAGAGCAGTACCTGCCACTCTTCGCCCGACCCCTGCTCCCCGTGGTGCCAGAACACGCTCGTGACCGGTCCGATGACTTGCGCGCTGGCGGCGAGCCGAGCGCTGACCGCCCCTTCAGCAAGCCGCACGCCGGCATCGCGCGTTTCGGTGGCAGTTGACACCTGCAGGTAGTCGCTCACCCGCCACACCCTAGCGGCGTGGTTGTCCGCGGACAGCGCGGACAACCAGCGGACACTGCCAGCCTGGATCACCCGGGCTGTTGCGGGGACGCTATCTGCACAGGTAGGGCGCGGGGCCCCGGAGAGCGACTCCCTCACGGAGGCCGTGCCGCGTCCGCGAGTGAAGGGAGCTGATTTCGATGGACACCATCGTCGGGCTGTGGCGGCTGCTGTGGCACCGACCGGGGCCCCAACGGCAGGCGCCGATGCCCCCCGACAATTGCCAGCGCGTCCAGGAATGCGAGCAGACTGCCGCCCAGCAGCGGATGCTCGCGGTGGCCCGGCAGCGGCGGGCCGAGCACCTCTACGACGGGCTGACCCGGTGACTGCCCGGACGATGCCTGTCCCGGACACGCGCCTGTCGGTGCGGGCCGGCGAGTGGCAGATCGCCCCTGGGCAGCCCGGCCACACCTACCACGACATTCGGGTCGTGTCCGTCCACAACTCCCATGACCCTGCCTGGGCCTGGGTGCACGGGCACGGGCTGGAGTGCGCGTGGGAGTCCTCCGACTGTGCGAAGCCGTGGTGCTGGGAGCTGTTGGTCAAGGTCGACGTCCTCGCCGCGGCCGCTGCGGGTGACCCGCCGTGACGGCCGAGGCCCTCGTCCGGTTGGCGGCACGGTGGCGGCAAACCCTCGTCGAGCACCAGGGCGTGAATGGCCGATGCCAGCGTTGCGGCACCGCCGCCCGGTGCTGGGAATGGGCGGAAGCGTTCGGCCAGCTCACTGTCTACGACCTGCTGCTCCCCGAGTAAGCCCTCACCGACGACCGGCCGTACCCGACGGCCGGCTGAGAGAAAGAGACGCATCGTGGACCAGCTCAACTTCGTACGGCCCGAGAAGTGCGACAACTCCGGCCCGAACTGCTTGGAGGTCGCCATCGACAGGGACCGCAGCCGGATCCTCCGGAACTCGCAGCGCCCGGAGACGCAGATCGTTGTCAATGAAGACGAGCGGTCGGCGTTCGTCGACTCGGTCCGCGCGGGCCAGACGTTCTAACCGATGGAACGCGAGGGGTCCACTGCCAGCTCGGGGCCGGGCCCTCACGCGCGCCCGTCGAAGTGTCTCGGCTGCATGACCCGGATCCTCGTCCCGAAGCACAACTGCGGCGGCGACCGCATCCCAAGTTACGAGCTTGGCTGGTACTGCGACTGCTCGGAGCCGGATTGCCGGCTGCGGCAGCGGGGCATCTGGCCGACCGGCTTGGAGGCCGGTCGACCCCGGCGAGCACGGCCAAGGGCGTGATGACGGCCGGGGCCGTCCAACATGCTTCGACCAATGAGAGGGACCGGCCGCCACTCGGAGCTCAACACCAGTCTTCGGCGACTGATACACGACCGCGTGGGTTGATGTGGCGGGCGGCGAATGGTGAAAGGCTCGCCGACATGCCACTGAGCCCTGACACGATCCGCCGTCTGGCGTTCATCCGGTACCTGCACACGCTCGGTGCCGAACAGGCCCGGCTTCCTGAGCCGATGTCGTTCGCCTGTGTCCTGACGCTTCAGGACGCAGTCGAGAGCTTCCTCATCCTGGCCACCGACCACCTAGGCGCGGCGGCCTCGAAGACCTTCGACCAGTACTTCGAGAAGCTGGCGCCTCACCTGGCTGATGGGGTGGGACTTGCTGTTGAGCAGGGCATGAAGCGGCTGAACAAGGCGCGAGTCAACCTCAAGCACTACGGGGCCCCTCCGGGCACCGAGAGCGTCGCCATGGCGGTCAGCGACACCGCGACGTTCATGGCGGCGAACACGATGGCGGTGTTCGGGATTGACTACGAGTCGGTGTCGATGGCCCACGTCATCGTCCAAGAACCAGTGCGCGGCCTGGTCACGAAGGCCGAGACGGCCAGCGCTAGCGGAGATCACATTGCGGCCATGATCGCGCTGCTCACTGCGTTCGAAGAGCTGTTCGATCCGCACGAGCCTGCTCGCGGCAGGTGGCGCGCGGATGCCTCGCCCCTCGCGTTTGGACCACGGGTCGACTTCCCCTTGCGAGCAGACAAGATCGCCCGGCTCCTGCAGCCAGGTCAGCACGGCGTGAACGGCCATGACTGCCGAAGTTTGGGCGAGCAGATTGAGGGGCTGACGCGGGCGGTTGAAGAGCTGCGCCCGGCCGTCCGGATGGGCGCGCTCGGCATCAACTATTCCGCCTACCGTCGTTTCCGGAACCTGGTGCCGGCGGCGCTTCGGTTCGCAAACGGGCGGACGGAGTATCGAGCTCCGGAGGGGTACCAGCCGTCAGCGGATGACTTCGCCTTCTGCCTGCAGTTTGTGGTGTCGGCGTCACTGCGGCTGGCTGAGCTTGACGCGAACATGGCGGAGCCCGAATGGCTGCCCCCTGCGGGGCAATGGGGGCAACGTCCGTGGGTCACGGTAGCGGAGGCGTCCAACGGACTGCAGGGGGTAGTGCTTTACAAAAACGGGTCTGCGGCCGCTCCGTAGCCTCGCACCGTCCGTCCGCCGGAATCCCCACATCGGCCGCGCGGTCTAGAGCTCGATGCGGCGATAACCGGCGACTACCGCTACCGCGATCCGCAACTCCACTCGACAAGGTCGGTGTGGGCGTATACGCCGGCGGCGCTCCGCTTCCCACGGTTGTCGGCACTGATGAGTTCGTCGCGGGCGTGTAAGGCGTTCCCGGTGATGCTGGCGGCGACGCCGAGGGCCCGGACCAGGGGCGATTCGTTGGTAAGCACGTCGCTAACGGCTCCACGGACAACTGCCGCCGCGACTATGCGCAGACCAACGCCACGACCCTAACCAGGTTTCTCGGCACGGACTGATCCGGCGCTCCCGCCTCACCCGATCCGGGTGGTGCCGCCTCACCCGTCGCGCGGGGAGGGTGGACGTGGTGGGTACGGCCGCTAGGTGGACGGCCGACGCCGGAGACGACACGGAGGTGACGGGGATGACGGTTCGAGTGGTGACGGATCGACGGCGAGGTGCCGTCCTGCACGTGGTCGGCACGGCCGACAACGCCCGGCGCGCCCCGCAGGGCAGCCCGGTGCGGGCCCGCCGCGGCCCGGTGGGGCCACCGCGCCGCGCCGACGACCGACGGTGGGACACCACGGAACGGGGGTCGACCGATGGCTGACTCGATGATCTCAGCGTTCGAGTCCTCGCTGGACAAGACGAACCTCATTCTCAAGGACATCGAGAACGCCTACGGCTGGCCGAAGGACCGACGCAACCAGTCGTACGCGGCCCTGCGCACGGTGCTGCACCTGCTGCGCGACCGGCTGCCGGTTGGCGAGAGCGTGGAGTTCGCCCAGCAGCTGCCGGTGCTGGTCCGGGGCATCTACTTCGACGGCTGGGTCCCGTCCGACGTGCCGATCAAGCTCAACCGCGACGATTTCCTCTACGAGGTCCGGCAGGGCTTCCCGTACGACGCGGAGGGTGGCCCGGAACGGGTGACTCAGGTGGTGCTGGACACGCTGCGCCGCCACGTCACCCAGGGTGAGTGGCAGGACGTGAAGGACACCATGCCCAAGGATCTCGCCATGATGATGCCGTGACGGCCTGACACCCTGAGCCCGCCCGATCACCGTCGGGCGGGCTCAGTCGTCGGCAGCGGCCGCCTCGGCGGCGGTCGGCACCCGCGACACCGGGTGCCCGGCCCGACGGGCCAGCGCGGCGAACGCGACGGCGTTCACGATCGCGGCGCCGCCCGGATCGTTGTTGAAATACACGTACGCCGGCTCGTCCGTGCCGAAGGCGTCGGTCAGCCGGCCGACCCAGGACCGCAGCGCGGCACGGCCGTAGCGGGGCCACGGCCGCGCCCGCCCCTCGTGCAGCCGCAGGTAGCCGAAGTCGGTGGTGCGCCAGCGCGGGGCGACCGGGCGACCCAGCCGGTCAGCCCAGACCAACGCCGCCCGACGCCGTTCCAGCACCGCCCGGGTGGCGTCGATCCACCAGGAGGGGTGTCGGGGCTCGACAGCGACCCGCACCTCCGCCGGGAACAGTCGCAGCGTCGCGTCCAGCGCCTCGACGTCCGCCCGCAGGTTCGGTGGCAGTTGCAGCAGCACCGGGCCGAGCCGGTCACCGAGCGCGGTGGCGCGACCGAGGAACCGGGCCACCGGCTCCGCCGGGTCGCGCAGCCGCTTGATGTGGGTGAGGTAGCGGCTCATCTTCACCGCCACGCAGAAGTCCGCCGGGGTCCGTGCCCGCCAGGCGGCGAAGGTGTCCCGCTCGGGCAGCCGGTAGAAGGCGTTGTTGACCTCGACCGTGGCGAACCCGGCGGCGAAGTGCTCCAGCCAGAGGCGCTGCGGCAGCCGCTGCGGGTAGAAGCGGCCGCGCCAGTCCCGGTACTGCCAGCCGGACGTGCCCACCAGGATCACCACCCCATCCTGGCACTCTGCGCCGCCGCCCGCGAACTGCCCGTGTCGCCCCGGTCCGGCGTCTACGGTGAGGGTTAGAGAAGATCGCGCGTGGGGTACCACCCGCAGCACGACGGACCCCGGCGTACGGCGGGGCGGCACACCCGAGGGAGTACCGATGGCACTCAACGATGACGACATGCAGACCACCAGCGGCGGCGGCATGGAGGGCCCGGCCGACGGCGGCGCGACCCCCGGTCAGCACGACGGTGGCGCCGACGGCGGCGCGGAGGGTCCCGCCGATGGCGGTGCCACTCCCGGGCAGCACGACGGTGGCGCCGACGGCAGTGCGGAAGGCCCCGCCGACGGTGGTGCCACCCCCGGTCAGCACGACGGTGGCGCCGACGGCAGCGCGGAGGGTCCCGCCGACGGTGGTGCCACCCCTGGTCAGCAGGACGGTGGCGCTGACGGCAGCGCCCGGTAGCGGCACGCCATGACGTACCTCGACCCGCCGGGCGGCCACGGCCGCCCGGCGGTTCCGTCAGCTGAGGCCGCCGCCGCACTGGCCCGCTGCGTCTCGGTCGAACCGGCCAAGTTCGCCGCCGCGCACTGGGGGCACACGCCGCTGCTGTCCCGCGCGGCCGAACTGCCCGACCCGGCCGGCTTCACCGATCTGCTCAGCCCCGCCGACGCCGACGAACTGCTGAGTCGGCGCGGTCTGCGTACCCCGTTCCTGCGCGTGGCCAAGGACGGCCAGTTGGTAGCGGCGGCGCGCTGGACCGGCGGCGGCGGCGCGGGCGCCGAGATCGGCGACCAGGTGCTCGACGAGCGGGTCCTGGAGCAGTACGCGTCCGGGGCCACGCTGGTGTTGCAGGGTCTGCACCGGATCTGGCCGCCGCTCGTCGACTTCGCCCGCGACCTGGGCCTCGCGCTCAACCAGCCCCTGCAGATCAACGCCTACCTGACCCCGGCCGGCAGTCAGGGCTTCGCCACCCACTACGACACCCACGACGTGTTCGTGCTCCAGGTCGATGGCCGCAAACACTGGCGGATCCACCCGCCGGTGCTGCCCGACCCGCTGGAGAAGCAGCAGTGGGGTGGACGCGCCGACGAGGTCGGCGCCACCGCGCAGGGCCCTGCCGCGCTGGACGTGGTGCTCGCCCCCGGCGACGCCCTCTACCTGCCGCGGGGGTGGCTGCACAGCGCGCAGGCGCAGGACGCCAGCTCGCTGCACCTGACCGTGGGCATCCGCGCGCTCACCCGGTACGCAGTGGTCGAGGAGTTGTTGGCGCTGGCCGCCGAGGACCAGCGGCTGCGGGCCAGCCTGCCGTTCGGCACCGACGTCGCCGACCCGGACGCCATCGAGCCGGAGCTGACCGAGACCGTGGAGGCGTTGCGGGACTGGCTGCTGCGCGCCGACCCGGGCGCTGTCGCCGCCCGACTGCGACAGCGAGCCTGGCCGGCCGCCCGCCCGGCGCCGATCCGACCACTCGCCCAGGCCGACGCGCTGGCCACCCTGGACGCCGACTCCCGGGTCACGGCCCGGCCCGGCCTGCGCTGGCAGTTGGTGCCGCACGACACGGACACGGTGGCGGTGCGGCTCTTCGACCGCACCATCACCCTGCCGGCGAACTGCGAGCCGGCCACCCGCGCCCTGCTCACCGGCACTGTCACCCGGGTCGGTGACCTACCCGGGCTTCCCGACGACGCCGACCGGGTGACCCTGGCCCGCCGCCTGCTCCGCGAGGCCGTGCTCGTCCCGGCCTGATTCCGAGGGCTGATCGCGTCGTGAGGTCAGCGGCCGAGGATCAGCAGCAACGCGGTGGTCAGCAGCCCGGCGCCGAGGACCACAGTGATCGGTCGGGGGCCGAGTACCGCGTGTCGGCGGTCGGCCAGCAGCCGGGCCGGCACCAGGCCGACCAGGGGCCCGAGCAGCGTCACCACAAGCGCCAGCACCGGCAGCCCGACCGCCAGGTCGCCGCCGTAGCCGACGCCGAGCGCGCGGGCACCGGCGCCCAGCCCGTACGCCAGCACACCGCCGGCCACCCCGCAGAGCGCCAGCAGCGGATTGACCGAGCCCGGCAGCTCGCCCGGCTGCCCGGCGCGGTCGAGCAGGTCACGGGCCTTGGCGAGCAGCAGGACGGGGTCGGTGGCGCCGACGCCGTTCGCCGGGGCGGGCGGGCCGCCGAGGCGGCGGGCACCGAGGCGCGAGCGGACGTGCTGCCACAGGTGGGCCACCTCGGCGTCGACCCGTTCCTGCTGTTCACGGGCGGCGACGAGCTCCTCCTCGGCGTTCTGGAGCTGCTCGGCCGCGTCGGCGACGGCCCGCTCGGCGGCAGCGCACTGCCGCTCGTGCCAGGTGTGCGCCTCGGCGCGCTGCTCGCCCACCCGGGCGGTGAGGTCGGCCAGCCGCCGCAGCTGCGCCGCGTACGTCTCGCTGGTCACCGGTTCGTTCATCGTGAAGGTCCATAGGGGATGATCACCTGTCCGGTGCGGTGGACCGCCCGGTCGAAGAAGAGCCCTCGCCAGGGGCGGGGATACCAGTCCGGGCCGCCGGTGCCCGGGTAGAGCGAGGAGCCCAGCTCGTCGCCGTGCGCGTCCAGGGCCACCCAGGCGCCGATCTGGTCGGTACGGGCGCCCGGCCCACCCAGGTCGGCGCGCATCCGGGCGACGCCCCGCCACCAGGCCAGCACGTGCGTCCGGCGTTCCGGCCCGTCGTGCATGATCCGGCGCAGCTGCTCCAGGCCGGTGCGCCGACCCAGGCGGGCGGCCAGCGCACCCGCTGCCGCGTCGACAGCGAACAGCAGCAGATAGTGCGGGCTTCCCGGGCCGCTCAGCCCGTCGGCAGTCTCGGCCATCAGCTCACCGACGGTCTCCTCGTCGTACCAGGCGGCGTCGTCGGCGAGGTCCTCGTAGAGGGCGCGGGCCATCGGGTCGGCGTCCGGGTCGAGGCAGGCGATGGAGAACCGGGCGGTGCCCGGCGGGTGCTGGCGGGCCAGCGACCGGGCCGCCGCGTCCAGGACGGCGCACGCCTCGTCGACGCGGGTGCCGAGCACCGCGAGGTTGCGGCCCGGGGCGCGCGGCAGCCGCAGCGCCGCCGAGCGGGACTGCACGTCGATGATCTCGCCGAGCAGTGCCACCGGGTTGCGCGGCGCGATCCCGTCAGGGGGTACGGCGAGCGCCCGGAAGTCCGGGGCGTCCGCGAGTCGGGGGATCGCGTCGCCGTCGAAGAGCCGGGCGGGCGCCGCGTCGGGGGACCGCATCCGCCACAGCCGGTTTTGCAGTCCGCTCCAGGTCTCCCAGTCGCTGGCCGACGGGATGCGGGCGACCTCGTTGCCCTCCACCATGCCCGACTCGGCGTTGACCACGGCGTGCCAGCGCGGCAGCGACTGCGCCGCGTCGTTGCGCTCGGCGAGGATGCGCAACGCCTTGGGCAACGCGATGCGCAGGGTGAACTGGGCGACCAGGGCGGGGCGGCCCCACAACGCCTCGATGCCCCGCACGTCCTGCGAGGCGAGGACCAGGTGGATGCCCTGGGACCGGCCACGCCGGGCCAGGTCCTCCAGCAGGTCGGCCGCCTCCCGGGCGACCACGTCCCGGCCGGCCAGCAACATCTGGAACTCGTCCACCACGGCGACGATCCGTGGCCAGTGCCCGGTCGGGTCGACAGCCCGCAGCTCGGCCAGCTTGGTCACCTCGTGCTTCTTGGCCGCGTCGGCGCGTCGGCGCAACTCGTCGGCGAGGAAGCGCAGCAGCGCCAGCCCGAACTCCCGGTCGGTGTTGACATTGATGCCGACCAGTCGCATGTGCGGCAGCCAACTGGGGTCGCGTCGGCCCTGCGCGAACCGCGCGAAGGAGACCCCCTCCTTGAAGTCCAGCAGGTAGAACTCCAGCTCGGCGGGGGAGTAGCGGGCCGCCAGGGCGCCGATCCACGCGAAGATCAGGTTGGTCTTGCCGGTGCCGGACGGCCCGCCGATCAGCGCGTGCGGCGGATAGTCGCCGAGCGTCAACCGTACCGGCCGGCCGTGCGGACCCTCACCGATCGGCGCGGTCAACCCGTCGGCGGAGTCCTCCCGCCACATCAGCTCGGGCGGGGGCAGCAGGTCGGTGAAGGGGGTCGGCGGCGGGCCCGCGTTCACCCGGGCGGCGACGTCCCGGCAGGTCTCGGTGACAAGCGTCGCCGGTGGCGGCGGGTCCAGCCGGACCGCCAGTCCGGCCGAACCGCCGATCCGCGCGCCGGACACCCCGGCCACCACCCGGGTCACCGTCGGATCCTCCGGCAACGGCACACCGAGCACCACCAGGTGTACGCCGCAGGCCCCGCCGGCCCGCACCACCCGGTCCAGTTGCCCGCGTTCGTGCCGGTTCAGCTCCTCACCACCGAGCAGCACCGCCACCCGCCACGGTTCGGGTCGTCGGCCGGTCGCCGCCGCCAGTTCACGCAGCGACGCGTACTCGCCGGCGAGGACCGTCTCGTTGATCCGGCGGATCTGCTCCACCAGGTCGTCCAGCAGCGGGCCCAGCCCGCCCGGGCCGACGAAGGTGAGCAGCCCCGCCGTGCCCAGCGGGGCGAACCCGGCCAGGCCACCACCGAGCTGGTCCGGGTCGTACCCGATCAGTCGTACCGCCCCGGGGTCGGCGCGGCCGACGGCCCGCAGCAGCAACGCGGACACCACCGCGTCGCAGCCGGCGCGGTCGTCCCCGGAGAGGTGGACGTGCCCGGCGTCGAGCAGCGGCACCAGCGCGGGCACCGGGTCGACGCCGTCGATCCGGACCGTGCCGACCCGCAGCGCGCCGGGCGGTTCGGCCCGGCGGGCGGGCGTCGGCGTCCACCCGGCCCAGTCGGCCCCCGCGCAGCCGGGCGCCTCCTGGCGGGCCGCATCGGCGGCCCGCCGGGCCAGCTCCGCGATCCGGGTGGAGTAGCGGGCGTCGATCTCGGCGATGCGGCGGTCCCGTTGGGCGCCCACCCGCTCCGGTACGGCGGCCGCCGCCCGCTGGACCCGGGCCAGTCGTTCCCGCCCGGCGGTCAGGTCCGCCTGGGCTGCGGACAGGCGGGCACGGGTGGCGCCCAACGCCTCGGCGAGGGTGTCCCGGACCCGGCTGGCCAGCTGACCGCGCCGGTCAGCCATCGGAGCCCCGACGCGTCGGCGCGTCCCGCCAGGGGCTGCCCGAGCGCGGCGGCAACCCATCGGGGCGCGGCGGCAGGCTGTCCGGGCGCGGTGGCAGCCCACCGGAGCGCTGCGCACCGGTGGTGCCCGGCCGCTGGACCGCACCGCCGGCGCGGGGAACCGGGCCCGCTGGCCGCCCGGAACCGCCCGGCTGCCCGGCCCGCGCCGGTTGCCCCGACCCGCCTCGTTGCCCCGACCCGCTCCGCTGCCCCGCGTCGCGCGGTTGACCCGCGCCCGTCGGTTCGCTGGCACCCGCCGGTCCTCTCGCGCCGCCGGCCGGTAGGTCCCGGCCGAGTCGGGCGAGCAGCAGCCCGGTCGCCACCCCGGCGGTCACCGCGGAGTCGGCGGCGTGCGACGGCTCCCCGGAGGCACGCGGCGGCGGCATCCGGCACACCCGGGTCAGCAGCGTCTCCAGCACCGGCGGTGGCAGCCCTGGCAGCAGATCACGGACGCGTCCGTCCAACTCGCCGCGCAGCCGTCCGAGGTCGGTGGCGCGCGGCGGGTGCCCCAGCAGCTCACCGGCCAGTTCGCGCAGCAGCGGCGGCGCCAGCGCTGCCATGCCCAGCCCCACGTCGGCCGGGGCCCGGCGCAACTCCTTGCGGAGCCGGTCCCGGTCGCCGGAGCGGACACCACCCACCACTCGGCGCAGCAGCTCCTGGGAGTCGTCCACCCGCTCGTCGGGTTCGTCGTCGGTGCTCTCGCGCCCGCCGGTCAGCTCGGCCACCCGCACCGCCCACCAGCGGCTCATTCGTGCCTGCTCGGCCGGCTCCGGGGCGACCGCGGTGGGCCCGGACGCCGGTGGCGTGTCGTGTCGGGGAGCGCGTTGCTCGGGGCGGGGCGCCGGGGCGCCGTCCGCGCCGAGACCGATCGCCGTCAGATAGGCCGACAGCTGTTCCTGTGCCACCCGCAGCGCGTAGCCGGCGCTCTCGGCGTGCTCGGTGGCGGCGGACAGCTCGGGCACCCCCATCGGGTTGGCCGACTCCTGTCGTACCCAGCGCAGGCGTTCCGCGGCCAGGCCGAACTTCTCCAGCGCCTGCCCGAGCAGCGCCAGCGGGAACTCCTCGGTGGCGGCACGGACCTGCCCGCCGACATCCTCGATGATGGACACGGCGGCCTACAGGGTGGAGACGTAGAGCTGCGCCTGCTCCACCGCGACAAGTGTCGCGGCGAGACACTCCTCCAGCTCCTGGCTGGCCTGGGTCAGCGACGCCTGGGCCGCCTCGACCGTCTCGTGCCCGCTGCCCTCCAGCGCCCCGGCCAGTGTCTGCTGTGCCTCGGACAGCTTTTCGCCGGCCGCCTGCACGGCTGTCTGCCCGTCCCCGATCTGTTGCAGGGCGACATCGATGGCAGCCTTCAGCTCGGCGACGCTCGCCACGGTGGAACCTCCTGGGGGCGGGGAGATCTCCATTAGAGCCTATTGGCGGTTCCGAAAGAACATCCGCCCTGTCGGTGTTCCTGCCTGCCTGTCCGGAAGGCCCTCGGAAGTGCCGGGAGTCCGATCTGTGGGAGTCCCAGTGCGAGAACTTCTCAGTTGTTGGTCGGGTTCTCGCGGAGCCAGCGCGGGCCGTACACCTCGGCGCCCAGCGCCGTCACGCGCCCGCGCAGCTCCCGGTCGGCGGTGACCACCAGCCGGCGACGCCGCGGCGCGCCCTCCACCAGCTCGACCACCGTGTCGTCGCCGGAGCCGGCGGCGGAGACCACCCGGACGCCCTCGGTGCCCGGCACGTCCCGCGCGGCCCCTTCGACCACCAGGACGACCTCCACCGGGGCGGTCAGGCGGGCCGGCAACCCGATGGTCGCCACCGGGGCGAGCGAGTCGCGCAACCGGGCCGCGGCCCCGGCACGGTCACGCCACCAGCCGTTCGGGCGCGAGCCGACAACGTTGGCGCCATCCACGATCAGCAGCGGGGTCTCATCCATCCCGTCAGCCTGCCACCATCGGCCGGCCCTGACCCGACGCCACTCCCGGAATGCCGGTCCTCCGCCACCTGCGGCGTTTGTCGGGGCGCGCGCCGGGTAGCCCCTGCCGACCGTGCCGAGCCCTACTGCGGAGGACAGACATGATGGGACCCGGTGACATCGGCTCCGACCCGTGGGACGAATTCCTGGCCAGGTACTTCGGCCGGGGCGAGGGAGGGCGCCGACCGCCGCACCGGGTCGACATCACCCGACTGATGACGGCCGACGCCCGGGAGATGCTGGCCGACGCGGCCCGGCGGGCCGCGCAACGGCAGAGCAGCGACCTGGACACCGACCACCTGCTCTGGGCGGCGCTGCAACGCGAACCGCTGCGCGACCTGGTACGCCGCGCCGGCGCCGACCCGGACACCCTGCTCAACGCCCTCGGCGGCAAGGGCGACGGCGCGCCGCGCGGGGAGGTGCCGCCGAACCTGTCGTTGACCCCCGCCGCCAAGCGGGCGTTGCTCGACGCCCATCAGCTGTCCCGGGCGATGGGCGCCAACTACATCGGCCCCGAGCACATCCTGATGGCTCTGCCGCTCAACCCGGAGTCGCCGGCCGGGCGCATGCTGGCCGCCGGCCGGATCCAACCCGAGTCGTTGCAGGCCGCCAACGCCGAGCGCGGGCCGATGACCGGGCCGAAGCCGGACCGCGGCACGCCCACCCTGGACCAGTACGGGCAGGACCTCACCGAGTTGGCGCGGATGGACCAGATCGACCCGGTGGTCGGACGCGCCGACGAGATCGAGCAGGCCATCGAGATCCTGTCCCGGCGGACCAAGAACAACCCGGTGCTGATCGGCGAGGCGGGCGTCGGCAAGACCGCCATCGTCGAGGGGCTGGCCGAACGGATCTGCGACGGCGACGTGCCGCAGACCCTGCTCGGCAAGCGGGTCGTCCAGCTCGACCTGGCCGGTCTGGTCGCCGGCACCCGCTACCGGGGCGACTTCGAGGAGCGGCTGAAGAAGGTGATCGACGAGATCCGGGCGCACCGGGACGAGCTGATCATCTTCATGGACGAGATCCACACCCTGGTGGGGGCCGGTGGCGCCGGCAGCGAGGGCGGGATGGACGCGTCCAACATGCTCAAGCCCGCCCTCGCCCGGGGCGAGCTGCGGGTGATCGGCGCGACGACGCTTGACGAGTACCGCAAGAGCATCGAGAAGGACGCAGCCCTGGCCCGGCGCTTCCAGCCGGTGCTGGTGCCCGAGCCGAGCGTCGACGACACCATCGCTATCCTGCGCGGGCTGCGCGACCGGTACGAGGCCCACCACCAGGTGCGCTTCTCCGACGAGGCGCTGGTCTCGGCCGCCGAGCTGTCCGACCGGTACGTCACCGACCGGTTCCTGCCGGACAAGGCGATCGACCTCATCGACCAGGCCGGCGCCCGGGTGCGGTTGCGGACCCGTACCCCCGCGTCGGACGTGCGGGAGCTGGAGCAGGAACTCGACGACGTACGCCGGGACAAGGAACAGGCCGTCACCGACGAACAGTACGAGCGGGCCTCCGCGCTGCGTGACCGGATCGCCGAGCTGGAGGAGAGCATCCGACGCGCGAACGGCGAGGACGGCTCGTCCGGCTCACAGGTGCCCGAGGTGGGCCCCAAGGAGATCGCCGAGGTGGTCTCCCGGGCTACCGGCATCCCGGTCAGCCAACTGACCGAGGAGGAACGGGACCGCCTGCTGCGCCTGGAGGGTCACCTGCACCAGAAGGTGGTCGGTCAGGACGACGCGGTGACCGCGGTCGCCGAGGCCGTCCGTCGCTCCCGGGCCGGGCTGGCCGACCCGGAGCGGCCGATGGGCAGCTTCCTGTTCCTCGGCCCGACAGGTGTCGGCAAGACCGAGTTGGCGCGGGCCCTGGCCGAGGCGCTGTTCGGCGAGGCGGACCGGATGGTCCGGGTGGACATGAGCGAGTTCCAGGAGCGGCACACGGTCAGCCGGCTGGTCGGCGCGCCGCCCGGATACGTCGGCTACGAGGAGGCCGGTCAGCTCACCGAGGCGGTGCGCCGCCGACCGTACGCGGTGGTGCTGCTCGACGAGATCGAGAAGGCCCACCCGGACGTGTTCAACATCCTGCTCCAGGTGCTCGACGACGGGCGGCTCACTGACAGCCAGGGCCGCACTGTGAACTTCAAGAACACCGTACTGATCATGACGAGCAACCTCGGCTCCGAGCTGATCACCGGCGCCCAGCGCTCGGTCGGCTTCGGCACCGGGGACGTGGGCAGCGAGCAGGAGAGCAACGAGCTGCGGGAGCGGCTCATGCGTCGCCTGCAGGAGAACTTCCGCCCGGAGTTCCTCAACCGCATCGACGAGGTCATCATCTTCCGCCGGCTGGAGGCCGAGCAGCTGCGCGACATCACCGCGCTGCTGCTGGAGGAGACCCGCCGCCGCATGCACGCCCAGGACCTCCAGGTGGAGTTCACCACCGCCGGCATCGACTGGCTCGCCGAGCACGGCTACCAGCCGGAGTTCGGCGCCCGCCCGCTGCGCCGGGTGATCCAGCGGGAGGTGGACAACCACCTGTCCCGGATGCTGCTGGAGTCGGCGATCTCGCCGGGGCAGAAGGTCACGGTGGACGTCCGCGACGGCGCGCTCACCTTCGACGTGACCGCGGGTGAGCGGGGGTACACCGCCGCCACGACCACCCACCCGCGATGAGCGGGTCGGGGCGAAGGGACGACCAGGAGGACCCGCACGAGCCCGCGGAGCCCGCGAAGAGCCGGGACGAGGACGACCATCCCGACCCGATCCTGGCGCCGCCCACCGCCAACCCCCGCCGGACGCGGGTGCCCGCGGAGGGCCTGCATCCGAAGACCGACCAGGACGACCCGGAGAGGTCCGGGCCACCGCCCGGAGAGGAGACCTGATGGTACGCGAAGCGCGACTCGACCCCGAGGTGGAAGTGCTCTGGGATGACTTCCACGCCGAGGTCAACGTCCCGTCGGAGCAGCTGCGGACCTGGCTGCTGACCCGAGGTTCGGGAGAGGAGTCGTTCAGCCCGAACCCGAACCTCGACCTGCCCCAGCCGGGCCGGGAGATCCTCAAGGTGCTCAACAAGCGCAAGGTGGACCTCACCCCGGAGGACATCGAGGTGATGCGTGAGGCGGTCGAGCGGATCCGCGAGCTGATGGACGCCAAGCCCTCGCGCGGCAACGCCGACGACAGCTGGCGGCACTCCCTGCTGGACCTGGGTCACGACCCGCTCGTCGAACTCTGAGCGACCGCTTGACGGTGCCGTCCCGGGCAGGGACGGCACCGTTCGGCGTCCTGCTACTGACCCTGGTCGGGCTCCAGGCTTGCGATGGTCAGGCCGGCCGCGTCGGCGGCGGCGTCCCGGTCGCCGCGGGTCTGGTCCTCCCGGGTGAGCAGGTTCGCGTACTCGGTCACGTCGGCCGGGTCGGGCACCGTCGGCAGGCGGCGCAGGAACGCCTCCACCGCACGGGTGGCGGCGGTGTGCGCGGCAGCCGCCTGGCGTAGCAGTTCACGGTCGTCGGCGGGCGGGTAGAGGTCGGTCATGTCCGCCAGATACCCGGCCCACGGCGGTTCGCACCGCCAGCGGCCGGGAATACCTGCCGGTCAGCCCGGTCGGACCCCGGTGGGTTGACGGACGCCGAACCCCGGGTTGCGGGGCAGCCAGGCCAGGTACGCCGGATGCGGCGCCAACGAGTCGACGTACGCCGCCTTGGCCGTTTCCAGCACCAACTCGGCGCCCTGGGCGGCGGGGGAGTCCGGATGCCAGCCGAGCAGGAGCCGCCAGCGCAGGGGCGTCCCGGCGACCTGACGGGTGACCAGACCGCTCACCGGGCGGAACGTCGCCTGACACAGGGCCACCGCCACGCCGGCTTCCACCAGGTCGACGCAGCCGCGGATGTCGGTCTCGTACACCTTGCGGGGGGTGAAGCCGGCGCGGGCGCAGGCGGCGGCGAAGCAGTCGGCGAAGCAACCGTCGCCCGGCGCGGCGACCCACTGCTCGTGGCGCAGGTCCGCCAGACGTACCTCGTCCTGGGCCGCGAGGGGATGGGTCTCCGGCAGCAGTACCAGCACCGGGTCGACGGCCACCTCCTGCCAGCTCAACCCGAACCCGGCCGACGGGCTCGCGTCGCCGCACACCCCGGCCAGCGCGAAGTCCAGTCGACCGCCGGCCACCAACTGGGCCAACTCGTCCACCGACCAGGACGCGTACGTGGTGATCTGGGCGGGCGGCTGCTCGGCCGCCAACCGGTGCACCAGCCGACCCAGGATCGGGCTGTTCACCCCACCGAACCGGTAGCACGGCGGGGTGTCGCCCGCCCCGGCCAGCCGGGCGGCCTCGTCCTGCAGCCCCTTCATCGCCGGTAGCAGCACCCGGGCGCGGGCCAGCACCAGCTCACCGAGCGCGGTGGGCCGGGCACCGCGCCGGTCCCGGTCGAACAGCGGGCCGCCCAGCGTCCGCTCGATGCGTTGGAGCTGGGCGGTGAGCGCCGGCTGGGCCAGGCCGAGCGCCGACGCCGCCTTCGTCACACTTCCCGTCTCCGCGATCGCGCAGACCACCCGCAGGTGACGCAGCTCCAGGTTCATAGGGTGACGGTAGGACTACGCGTCTGCTGGCGGAATAGCCCGAGTGGATCGGTGATAATGAATGCACTGTCGGCCGGCGCCGGTTACTTGTCGCGCGGCTGCTCCGGCAGGTCCGCCAGGTACGTCGGCCGCCGCGTCACCACGTCGAGGACCTTGTCCACCACCCCGACCGCCGGCTCCACGATCCGGTTCCACGGAGGCGTGGCCGGCGTTCCCGGGTGCGGCCGGGTCGGCGCGGCCTCCTCGGCGATCTCCAGTCGGTTGCCGAGCCGGATCAGCTCCTCCTCGGTCGCGACCGCGCGCAGCTCGGTGACCAGCTCGCCCACTCCGTCGACATGCCGGCGGACCCGCTCGGCGACGTCGGTCAGGGCCTCGTCCGTGAGCCCCTTCAGGGCGCTCAGCAGGGCCGCGTCGGCGTTGATCTCCGCGTCCACCCGCTCGGCGGCCGTCGGCAGCGCCGCTCGCACCGCCGGCAGCAGGTACTGCTCCTCGGCGGACAGGTGCCGCGACAGCGCGGCGGTGAGCACCGTCAACCCCTCCTGCGGGGTGGCGTCCGGGCCGGAGAGCTGGTCCAGCAGCGCCAGCAGTTGCCGGTGCTCCCGGTCCACGATGTCGGCGATGCTGGGACCGGCGGGCCGGTAGCCCTCCTCGGGTGCGGGCGCGGGCGGCAGCGGCGGCAGGGGAACGGCGGACATGGTGCCCTCCTCGACTGGCGGGCGGAAGCTCCGGCAGGGACGTACGGTCGTGGGCGGCGGTACCCGAACGCGGCCACGGCGAAACCGACCCGTCGATGCGTCCACCCGCGCCGGCCTGTCGACCAGCTCGGGCTGGTATGAAGAGGCGATGACGAGCGATGCGGCCTCCGCCCGACCCGACCCCACCGCAGAGGTCGTGGACCTCTGCCGCGACCTGCTGCGCATCGACACCACCAACACGGGCGACAACGACACGAGCGTCGGCGAGCGCCACGCGGCCGAGTACGTGGCGGAGAAGCTCGCCGAGGTGGGCGTGGAGTCCGTCCTGCACGAGTCCGCGCCGGGCCGGGCGAACGTGGTGGCCCGCATCCCGGGCACCGACCCGAGCCGGGGCGCGCTGCTGGTGCACGGCCACCTGGACGTGGTGCCCGCCGACGCCGACGAGTGGTCGGTGCACCCGTTCTCCGGCGAGCAGCGCGACGGCTACCTGTGGGGCCGGGGCGCGATCGACATGAAGGACTTCGACGCGATGGTGCTCGCCGTGGTGCGGCACTGGCAGCGCACCGGCGTGCGGCCCCCGCGCGACATCGTGCTCGCGTACACCGCCGACGAGGAGGCGGGCAGCGACTACGGCGCGCGCTTCCTGGTGGACAACCACCGCGGCCTCTTCGACGGCTGCACCGAGGCGATCGGTGAGGTCGGCGGCTTCTCCTACTCGGTCAACGACAACCAGCGGCTCTACCTCATCGAGACCGCCGAGAAGGGCATCGACTGGCTGCGGCTGCACGCCAAGGGCCGCCCCGGGCACGGCTCGATGATGCACGACGACAACGCCGTCACCGCGCTCGCCGAGGCGGTCGCCCGGATCGGCCGGCACCGCTTCCCGGTCGTGGTCACCGACACCGTGCGGGCCTTCCTGACCGAGGTCTCCGACCTGCTCGGCATCGAGCTGGACCCGGACGACCCGGAGACGGCCATCGCCAAGCTCGGCCCCATCGCCAACATCATCGGCGCGACCATCCGCAACACCGCCAACCCGACCCGGTTGAGCGCCGGCTACAAGGACAACGTCATCCCCGGCCGGGCCACCGCCACCATCGACTGCCGCAGCCTGCCCGGCCAGTCGGAGCTGCTGGAGCGGCAACTGCGCGAGCTGGTCGGCCCGGACATCGCGATCGAGTACGTCCAGCGGCAGCCGGCGCTGGAGACCACCTTCGACGGTGACCTGGTCGAGGCCATGTCGGCGGCCCTGCGCGCGGAGGACCCGGGGGCGCGGCCCGTTCCGTACATGCTCTCCGGGGGCACCGACGCCAAGGCGTTCTCGCAGCTCGGAATCCGCTGTTTCGGGTTCGCCCCGCTCCGGCTGCCCGCCGACCTGAACTTCTCGGCGTTGTTCCACGGCATCGACGAGCGCGTTCCGGTGGACGGACTACAGTTCGGCGTGCGGGTTCTCGACCGGTTCCTCCGCACCTGCTAGCCGTGTCCGGCCGTGTCCGCCGGCGCGCAACCTCCCCAACGTGAAGGGACTGCCCCACATGACCGACCAGCATGGTGAGCTGGACGCCGCTCTCGAGCGGGTGATCGAAGCGGCCCGCCACCACCTGGCCGCCGTACGCGCCGCCCAGGGCCGCGTCGACGACGACGACGTCTGGCAGGCGTACGTGGCGTTGAACAACGCCTCCTTCGCGTACGACGAGCGGCTGCTCGACGCCTTCGGCGAGGTGACGCCGTGGGATGTCGACTCGATCGACCCGGACGAGGCCGACGAGCGTTTCGGCGGCGGTGAGGGAGCCGAGGCCAGCGACCCGCACCCCCGGGTGATCTCGGTGCGCCAGCGTCGTGACTACCGTGTGCCGAGCGTGTCCGCGCTGCTGCGCGTGGCCGAGGCGGCCCGCCGCGAGGGCACCCCGGAGGACGACGAGCCGGCGCCGGTGGAGGGCGTCGGCGAGGCGGTGCTGGAGCTGCTGCAGAGCGGCGACGGCTCGCTCGGCGCGTTGGACGTCCCCGAGTTGGAACCACTCGACGGGGTGGTCATGGTCAGCGAGGTCGGCACCCCTGTCGACCTGGAGTCGTTCGACGACGACGACGCGGTCGGCCCGTTCCAGCCGGCGGCCGACGACCGGCTGGTCGGTCGGCTCGACGAGCACCCGTTCCTGGAGCTCGACGACGACCACGACCACGCCGGGCACCAGCACTAGCCACTGGGCCGGGTGCCGCCCGGGGCCGACTCCGGCCCCGGGCGGCACCGTCCGGTCGTCAGTACGACAGGCCCGGCTGCGGCTGGTTGACCCGCCGACGGCGCAGCACCACCTGGCGCGTGCCGTCCCGGTACAGCCGCACCCGGGCCAACTCCCATCCGGAGAACTCCGCCTGGATCGCCAACTGCGCCGCGGCGGTCAACCGGTCGACGTTCGGCGGCAGCCGCAGTGGCGCGTACTCGTAGTCCATGCCCTCCATGCTGCCCAGCCCAGCAGCCGTTCGCCACCCCCTCCAGGGTGACCAACAACGCCACCCTGGGCCCCGGGCCCCCCGGGCGCCCCCGGCGCCCCGCCCCCCCAGCGT